>JASHTZ010000789.1 GCA_030040295.1 Terriglobia bacterium
TCGCAGCGCGCCGGAAACCATTTGCGGCCGTGTCCGTCCATGATATTTGCAGGCAGAGGAGACTTGTAGCCATGGCGATCAGTGCGCAGCCCGGATGCGCAGAGTTGACGGAGCGGCCCGGCAATGAACCGGTCGTTTCCATTGCGCTGCCGGTCTGTAATGTCGAGCGCTACCTTCCGGACGCCATTGAGAGCATCCTTGGGCAATCGTTCGAGAATTTTGAGCTAATCATTGCGGATTTCGGTTCAACCGACAACTCCTTCGCCCTTGCTGCCCAATATGCGGCAAGGGATTCGCGAATCAAAACCTTCCGCGCAGAAAATTGTTCTTTGCCTGAGGCGCGCAATCGAGCGAGCTTTTTCGGGCATGGGAAATATATCGCGGTTGCCGACGCCGACGACTTGTATCTACCCGACCGCCTGCGGTGCGGCGTGGAGTTCATGGAGCAACACCCCGAGATAGGCGCCCTGGGTACCGCGGTTGAGTGGATTAGTGCGGAGGGCAAGCCCTTGCAGGTAGTGCGCCATCCCCTTGCGAACAGCGAAATTCAATCCACTTTGTTGAAGTACTGTGCGCTGTGGCATCCTACAGCTCTTGTCCGCAGGGAGGCCTTCCTGAAGGCAGGGGGATATCGCGCGGTTTTTAGCGTCGCACATGACTACGACCTGTGGTTGCGAATTGCCGAACACTATCAAATCGCCAACCTTGACCAGGCGACGGTCAAATACCGAATCCATCCTCATCAGGTGTCGGTCCGGTGCCTGCGGCAACAAACGCTCTACGGACTTGCCGCGCAAGCTTCCGCCCGGGCGCGGCGGATGGGCCGACCTGATCCCATTCTCTCCACCACACAAATTACCCCGGAGTTTCTTAAGGCACTGGGCGTGTCGGAGCTGGAGCAGAAACGCGAGGTTATCGGCTGCTATCACCAATGGATCTCCCACATGTATCTGGCGGAAGAATATACGGCCGCGTTGGGCAAAGGCATTGAAGTTTTGCAAGGTGATTTGGGAAACATCGAGTCCAGGCGGATTGCCGATTTATATCTAACCGTTGCGTCACTTTGGTGGCGGCAAAGACGGCCTTTGAAGGGGTTTCTGGCGGCGTGCCGCGCCTTCATTACGTGGCCGGCCATTTCGCGGCGCGCCCTGGGGGCGGCCCTTCGGCGTCTGGGCTTAACCTGGCGGCCCAGCGCAACATGAAAGGCGGTATGAGCCCTGACTCAGCACACAACGATTTGCTCTACCTCAGCTACATCGACGTTGACCAATCGCTCTCCAAATCGGTGCCGAAGTCGGAGCCGCGCGATGAACCTCAGCTTCAGAGACGAAGCCAAGCGGGCGATCATTGAATTCTCCGCCCGTGCCGCGTTATAGCCCGGACTTGCAGCGAACTATCGGAAAATTCCAGTATGACCCAGCGAATAGCGGCCGGGCTGGGGATAAACACACAGGCCGTGCGGCTGTTTTCCAACCTTAATGCGGGCAAGCAGCTTGCCATTGCTGGTATCAATGGCGTAGACCTCAGAGTCATAGCGTCCCGAAAGCCATAGCACTTTGCCGTCGGCGGAGACGCCGCCCATATCCGGGCTGCCGCCGCCTGGTATCTCCCATTTCGCCACCACGCGGCGCGAAGCAAAGTCGAGCACTGAAACGCTCCCTTCGCCCCGGTTGGAAATATAGAGATATTTGGAATCGCGGCTGGTGTAGAGCCCGTGCGTGCCGTCGCCGGTGGGGATGAATCCGATGATTTTGAAGGCGTCGCCATCGATTTCATAAACGCCGTTGGCCGTCATATCAGCGACATAAAATATTTTGCCGTCCGGAGAAAGTTTAACGTCCTGGGGCGCGCCGAAGCCGCGTGGGATGGAGGGGGGCATGTGCTCCATGTCTTTCGCGGAGGGCTTCGTCGTCACGTGCGGCAGCTTCAACTCCCCGATCACGCTTTGCCTCTCCACATCCACCTTCAAGAGCGACCCGGAGAACTCGCAACTGGCAATCAAGTAGCGGCCGTCGGCAGAAAAATCCATATGATCGACTCCGCTACACGGCACGGAGAGGGGATGCTCCAACTTCATGGTTTGGGGATTGACGAAATCCAGCTTCCGTTGCGCTTCCGCCACCACAATCGAGTATTTACCGTCCGGCGTGTTGTACATGTTGTAGGGGTCGAGAACGTACAGGGTCTCACCCTTCTTCCCCGTGGCCGGATCGATTTTGGTAACGCTATCTCCCAGGTCATTCAGCACCCAGAGTGTCTTGAGGTCGTAGGAAGGCGTTACGTGCTGAGGCTGACGGCCCACGGCGAAATGCTCAATGATTTTGTAGGTGGCGGGATCAATCACGTCCACCGTGTTGCTTTCGCTGTTGGGCACGTAGATGCGGGAGGGAAAATTTCGGACCACGGGGCTCAAAAGGCCGGGGCGGTCCGCCGAATAAATATCGTGCGAGTCGAGAACCGGAGGCATTCCGGGCAATGGCGAGGACAGGTCGGTAACCCGGCCCGGACCTTTTACCTGCGCCACGCCGGCCGCCGCCAACATCGCGGCCGCGCAGACGATAAACATCCGAGCCGTCATTGCCCATTTCATTTTCGGGTCCTGTCCCCTCTTCCGCTTCTACCGATTCTCGCGCAAAGCCAAAAAGGCAATTTCGCTCTGGCACTAGCAGTTTACTCAAAAAGCCTTGGCCGTTGAAGGAGGAAGATTGCAAGAATAGAGGAGTACATCAAAGTCGGGTCGTTTTGGAGTGCGGCAGCTTGCTTCTGCTGTTGAAGCCGGAAGCTCGCTTCCGGCTGACGGGCCGCCAGCAAGCTGGCGAAGGGCAAAGCGGCAGCAAGCTGCCGCACTCCATAACTCGCCCCCCCATCGCCCTGTTTTCAACATTACGCGACTTTGACGTACTCCTGGCGAGAATGAATGTACGCTAAAACTTCACCATGATGTCAAAGTCTATCAGGAACTCCGTCTTCACTAGATTCGGGAACCAAACGCTGCTCAGACCACCGCCGCAATTCGCTTCTGCAGTGGGGAGGTCGGTCGCCCCGGAAGGCGCGCCGGTGGTGCAGGCATATTCTGTCGGATATCCGTTACCGTTGAGCACCGTCGATGACGTTCCCGCCCAAGCAGGAGGCGTAATCCCACCATGACCCGACCAATAGGGCACGTTCGCGTGACGATAATCGGGCTCAATCCGGAAGGTGATGTACTGTTTGGGCATCCAGTCAAACGTGAGTGAAGTGTCCCAAGCCTTGAACGGGTCACCGGGATTTTCCGTGAAGTAAGGCGAATTAATGGCCGCGGAGGCTGCCGTCATGCCGTTGATGGGTGGAAGCAGTACGAGATAGCGTCCGGGATTATTGATCTCCCCGCCGCCCAGGGTCACGGCAAACTGATCCTTCTCGAACCACCAGCGATTGTAGAGCATGTAACCGATAAAACTCTGCTTAGGCCCGCCCGCGTGGTCGCCGGTGCAGCTTACGCCGCCACCGTATTCGCAGCCGACGTCACCGGTGAAAGTGAACGCCATCTTGTCAAGGTATTTGGTATCGGGGCGGTCAAAATATTTCACTTCCACGCTGTTGTCCGAGTGGATGCGCGCGCGGTTGGGCGTAAAGAGATCGTCTCGGCCCTGTCCATACTGGTTGGCAATGACGTTCAACCAGGGGTACGGCGTCCAGCGAACTTGCCCTCCCAAGCCCATTCGGTTGTTTGCGGAATCATACGATTGCCAGCCGTTGATAATCCACGGCTCGATCTTCAAATGCGGCGTAGGGAAAATCTGGATGCGCACTCCCTGGAAGAACCACGGCGTGTTCGAGGAAACGTAAGACGGCTGATAGGCCCAGTTGTCAAAATTGTAGTAGCTGAACAGGCCGATGTAGGACATAAAAATCCCGGCGTCCACGTTGATCCCGTCCAGCACATTGAAGTGGTATCCGCCATAAGCTTCCGACAGATACCGGTCGCCGTCCGCAATGTCCCATTCCCCGTGTGTATAGCTTCCGTCGTTGCGAATGGTGGCGGTGGAATAGGCGCCGAATTGCGTCATGAATCTCGCGCGCACGTTGTCCCAGTGGAAATCACCGCCGATGCCCAGTTGCTCCAGTTGGATTTCACCGGAGCGAAACAGCTCGCTCGACCCTCCCATGGAATGGTCCGATGGGTGCTGGTTATCCCATGTGGCCGTTACGTCGGAGCGAATCTCAGGAGTGAAGAATTTCGAGTCCCAGTAGATGTCCTTGGTACGCGGGTTTCCGTTCAGCCAAGTCCAATCGTAGTCGGAGAAGGGTTCGATCTTCTTTTGGGTATTGGCCGATGGCTCCGGGTCAGCATTCGCGGCCGGTTTGGCTGGGTTGGGAAGAATGACCGCGGGCGGCACACTGATATTAGGTGGAACCAGGGCCGCGAGCACTGCGGAGGGAGGCGTGGCGGTGGTAGCCGAAGCAGAAGGCGCAGCGGTCTTACTAGCCTCGCGGGCTTCCAGTTCCTCCAGACGCTGCTCCAGGCGGTCCAATCGCTCAAGCAGCATCTTCTCGCGTTCGGTCAACGGGGCTTCCGTGGAATTCCCGTTTGTCGCGGTCGTGCCCAAATCAGCAGTTCGATTCGCGTTCGCTGCTCCTGCCGGCTCGGCAGATGCAACCAGAGTCATATCGACGCGCAAGTCCTGCTGCGCCTTCAGGCTCACATTGGCCAGTGCGATTCCGGCCGCGCCTGCCTTGCTCGCCCGCAATTGATACCGGCCCGGGGGGAGGTTTTCGACCACGAAGGCGCCGTGCGTATCACTCACGATGTTCCGGTTGGAATTGTCCGCAATGCTATGAACCTGAACCTTTACGCCCGGAAGCGGCGCCCCTTGGGAATTGCGGGTAATCCCGCGGACATCGCCCGATAACACCCCGGCTTGCACAATTGTTGCGCCCGCGAAGAAATTCACCGACAGCATCGCCAATCCCAGCATGGTAAAGGGGCGCAACCGCAATCGGAACTTCTGAGTCTTGCCCTCTCTGAATCGGGTCATTTGGAAACCTCCCAATGGCAATAGTGATTTGGCTTGTTTGGATCAGCCCCTAGCCACATCGGAAGACTGGCCATATCGGAAGATAGGGCGCGGGGCGTGAAGAAGGTATAAAAGCCTCATAAGGATTTTGCGAAGGAACTGTTGATTGCATTTTTGGGAATTATTGCGGGGACTTGGGGGGGTTACAGCAGTGATTAAGAATGTCCGCAACCCCAAAGGAGCGATCGCTCCCGTTGCAGCATTTTGCATTCAGAAGTGCAAGGGTTTTCCCTCCGGGGCGTGAGTCCTGCAGGTCAAATTGAAGGCCATGTGCAGCTTTCGGGCACCACCCTTCTATTTGCACCGTGCAAAAATCTCACGATTATCCCGTCGGGGAGAGCAGATTCGTCTCTTTACGCCCTCGGTATCTAATTCTCTTCAATAGAACAATGGGCTCCCTGGGTGTGACGAACCGATTCGGCCACTAACTTGCTTATTCGAAAGCAGGGGCAAAGTGGCGGTGTGGGAAAAGGGGGAAGAGAGAATGAATCTGACGCGAAAGGATGGAAAATGGCATGAAACGATTGGTTCTATGCTTTGCCCTGACTTCGATATTGCTTTTATCGCCTAAATTAGAGGCAAGATATAACGTTCCCTCCGAGTCCTCGCAGCACCTCACTCGTGCGCCAGCGAAAGTTGAAAGAGGAATTGCAAGTTGGTATGGGGAGGAACGTCAGGGAAGACGTACTGCAAGCGGTGACCTGTATGACATGAACAAACTGACCGCAGCCCACCCGGATCTCCCCTTCGGATCCATGGTGCGGGTTACCAACCTCAAAAATTTCAAATCTGTTGTGGTGCGGGTGAATGACCGCGGCCCAGGCGTGCGCGGCCGGATTATCGATGTTTCGCGCGAGGTGGCGCGCAGGTTGGGATTCGAGAAAGCAGGCTTGGCGGAGGTATCGCTGGAGATAGTCTACTTCTCGGATATTTCCCGGCCGTCGAACCGCGAAGATCGCGACGCCGTTCCGATGCCGCCGCACCAGACTCGCGAACAACTGTCGCAGAAGGTGGATTTCACCCATCGGAAGCTGCGCATCCCTTCCGCGTCGGCAATCGCGCAAATGTCTGCGGAGGAAATCCCCGAAGCTGGAACGCCCATCCAGATCTCCGGCCAGAATCAGGGAGCGCTCGTGGGTGATTCTCAAGCCGTGGAGTATGACTTTCAAAGGAGAGTTGCAAGAAAGCTGGTAGCGGCCGTTTTGTTTCTAACCCGCCGGGCATCGCCCTCTCCAACCTACGCATTCTATTGAAATCCTCATGGATATTTGGATTCGCCCGGCGTCCGGAATTCGCTGGTGGGATTCAGAACCGAAATGTGGGCTCAGAAGGGGTGCCACGCCAGCCCTGGCTGTAACGGCACTGCCACAGCACTCGCTGAAACAGAGAGGGTGCGGGGTGTTCATCACGACGCAGAGGCGCCCTGTGCCGGCCTGGGCGCCGGCAGGTGATTCTGAACAATATCCAGAAAGGCTTTGGCGGGTAGCGACAAGGAGCTTCCGCGCCGGTAGATCAACCCTAATTCGCGATACAACTTGTGACCGCGGAGGGGGACGAGTTTAAGCGTTCCAGCCTCCATTTCCGCCTGCGCAAATCCCTCCGGGAGCAGCGAAATGCCAATTCCGGCGGAAACGTACTTCTTGATGATCTCCACACTTGCCAGCTCCATGGAGATTTGCAGATTCTTGTGGTAGGGCTTCAATAATTCCTCGATCATCTTGCGAGTTCTCCCGATTCGGGGAAGGAGCAGCGGATAGAAGGAAAGTTCGGCGGCGGTGATGTCGGTTTTTGAGCCCAAAGGATGAGAGGGGGGCAGGACAACTTTAAGCTCCGCCGAAAATATGGGCAAAACCTCCAGACCTTTTGCACTGCGCGGGAGGGAGACGATGCCGATTTCGAGAGTTCCCTCCTGAATCTTCTCCACGATCTTATGGCTGAAGTTTCTGAGGACGTTCACCTGCACCTGGGGATAGATGCGCCGGAAATTCGCCAGGGCATTGGGGAGAACGTAGAGGAAAGTTGCATCATTCGCGCCGATGCGCAGGTTGCCTCGGGGGTTCACCTTGATCTCGCGAATTGCCTCCAGCGCCTCGGTTCGAAGCGCCAGCAGTTGTTCCGCGTAACGATGGAGAGTGTTCCCCGCCTCGGTAAGTCTTACGGCCTTAAAGTCGCGATCGAAGAGCCTGCGGCCGAATTCCCTCTCCAAGCGTTGAATCTGCTGGCTGAGCGTGGGCTGGGTTCGATAAAGCATGGAGGCGGCGCGTGAAAAGTTTCGCAGACGGGCCACCGCCAGGAATGCCTCCAGTTGGTCAAAGCTCATCTGATGGCGGGCGCGCGTTTGTTTCATCGTGCGCATTGGCAAATCCAATCAAAAGGGTGAGATTCGCATCCTCTGTCGAAACACAGTGCGCCCTCGCCATTACAAAATCCGCGCGTGATCAGTGCGAGACATTCAGACTACCTGAAGGACCATGGGAAACGTGCGTAAATTCTTTTTTGCTCGACGATAGATAAACCTGATGGCGCGACCGCGCACGAAGCCTGGAAAATCCTTGCCGGGCATATGAATTCATTATTCTTAATTCACGCATTCTTTATGAAGCATTTACACCTTTTTCATCCCTGCCGGCGCATCCTGGATGGTGCAAGCTTGACGGTCTCTATCATCAATCTTCCGGTGCCATCGCCGCGGGGTCCGTCAGCAAAATGTCGCAGTCACCTTTCATGAATGGGGGATGCGTCGATGGATTTCAGAATCCTGGTGGTGGACGACGACGTGCAAATCCGCCGCGTTCTGCGTGTGACGCTTACGTCTGCAATGTATCAAACGGACACTGCGGCCAGCGCCGAGGAAGCCCTGGAGATGATGAAGGATCGCAAGTACCACCTGGTCCTTCTGGATTTAAACATGCCCGAAGTCGACGGGCTGGAGTTGTGCCGCGCGCTCCGCGCCAACTCGGATTCAGGGATCATCATCCTCAGCGTAAGAAGCACGGAGGCCGACGTCATCACGGGGTTGGATGCGGGCGCGGACGATTACGTGGTCAAACCGTTCCGCATGCCGGAGTTGCTCGCGCGAATTCGCTCCGCGATCCGGCGCAGCACCGCATCCTTTGAGTCAGGTCCGCCCAAGCTCACTTTGGACGCCGTAGAAGTCGACTTCCGCAACCGGCGCGTGACGGTAGGTGGCAAAGCCGTGCGCCTCACGCCCAAGGAATTCGAGGTCCTCCACTACTTCGCGGCCCGCCCTGAAAAGCCCATTCCCCATGAGGAGATCCTGAGCGCCATCTGGGGGCCCGAGCACGCCGAGCATCATGAATACCTGCGCGCTTTCATCAAACAACTCCGCAAGAAGCTCGAGCCTGAGCCTGCCCGCCCCCGGTTCCTCATCACCGAACCCTGGGTTGGTTACAAGCTGCAAGTGAGTTGAAGTTTCGCTGTGGCGTGGCTGTCCCCAGCCGCGTCCAGATCGCGCGTGGGGACAGCCGCGCTACAAATGTGTGCTGCACCAAAAAGCAAGCGGGGCAGAACGCTTCCGCTCTGCCCCGCTGTCTTGTCTCTCGCCTGCTGCACCGAATCCGGCGAGCCCAAGACCGACGCCATTCAAAAGCGAACCTAGAAGTAAAACTTCAAAGCCAATTGCAGAATTCGCATGTCAAAAGCTTGGGTGGTATACGGGAACGTGCTGGAAGTAATGTTCGCGTTTCCCGGACTCGCCAGGTTGGTTTGAGAGGTTACTGACCATCCCGGGGGAACCAGGTTGGTCTGGTTGAACAGGTTAAAGGCTTCCACGCGGAATTCGAATTTCATTTGCTCCTTGACGGGGAAATAACGGACCAACGCCGCATCAACATTAAAGAAGCCTGGACCCACCAGCGAGTTCCGCCCTTCATCCCCCAGGCTGCCGACAGGGGCCTCCGAGAATGACGCGGGATTCAGGATTTGTACGTAGCGGATCGCGGCCGTGGAGTTGGTCGTGTTATAGACGAACTGGTAAGGGCTTCCGGACTCGATGGGACGGTCCGCCTCGACGCCGGTGCGAGAGTTATCCGTTGAACCCAACGTGGCGTAGAACCACAGGCCGCTGTGGGCAGTAACAATGGGAGAAAGCTGCCAGTTGCCCAGCAGGCGGTTGGTCCACGCTCCCTGGAATTTCGGCGAGCTTGCCACCAATGAGGCGTTGAAGTTCTGGTTCAGGTTCATGCCGCAATTCCCGTAGTCCAAGCCCGGGTTGGCGGG
>JASHTZ010000790.1 GCA_030040295.1 Terriglobia bacterium
CGCCCAGAATTTTGTGCCGTCTTTGCGCAGCCGCCATCCCTCATCAACCACCCGACCGGCGCTTGCCGCGTCGTCCAGGAGTTTCTTCGGCTTGTTTTGGCGGATGTCTTCCCGGCGGTAAAACGCGGCGAAATGCCTGCCGATGATCTCCTCGCTCTTATAACCTTCGATGCGTTCGGCCCCGGCGCTCCATGACAAAATCAATCCCTCCGGATCCAACAGGATGATGGCGTAATCACTTACACTTTCGACGAGCAGGCGGTATAACCCTTCATCCGGCCGTACTGAAGCTTCGTTTTGCGATTGGATGCCTAGCCCTGGGGAAGTTTCAGGCAAGAATTGGTCCTCCGGAGGTTCATCAACTTACCCTCACCTTGGGCTCGGAAGGGGACGTCATGCTGTCGGGGGGGATTCTCCCCCGCGCTTTCCGGTGGAGCTCAGAAAGTGTGGAAATGACTTGCGGGACTTTTGAGAAGTCTGTAGATTTGTCGAGAAATGCATATGCTCCAGCCTCTGCACACTTTTTGCGGTATTGCGGGTAAGCGTAGTTGGTGATTACGACAACGTTGACACCCAGATTTTCGTCTTTAATCATCTGCAATATTTTCATTCCACTGCCACTAGGCAATTGGAGGTCCAAAAAAACTACGTCAGGAAGAGCGGCCCGGATAGACTGGAGAGCTTCGGGAAGGTCGTTGGCGATGCCGATGACCTCAATCCCCTCAAGTGAAACAAGGATCGCTTTAAGTCGATCGAGGAATTGCGTCGAATCGTCTACCAGAAAGATTCTCATGAGCTTATTTCCTCGAATCTGACACTTAGAGTCGCTCCGAACTGTGGAGAAATGGCCAAAGCCGGCCCCATTCTGCCATTTTCCAAACTGACTTTTTGTCTGATGCGATTTTGTCACTCTATGACAATGCATATGTGCTCTCCGTCGCCGCCTGATGGAGCCAGCAAAGATCTGAGCATATCGGTTTCCACACTTGGCGCAAGCAGGTAAAACCGGTAGTGAAGTAGAGAAAATTACCCGATGGCTGGGAAGATTTTTTGACTGTGCCTTCTCGGCGTCGGATCAGCGGGTAGCAGCAAGCCTACGTAATCCAACCAATTTGGAATCAACCCAATAGGAATATCGCTTCTCCCTATGGCTAAAGCGAGCCCCCCAAGATGCTTGCCGACCAGCTAAGTCTCTTGACAAGAGCATTTGTCAGGTATAGACCTGACAGAGCCTGCCCAGTCATGAACTGATACACGGCGATTTCACAAGCTTTAGAATCTTAGTGGTATTACCCGGCATGGGCCGATAATGCAAAGACTTGGTTGTCAATCAGGAGGATTTTGATGGCTAAGGTTAGACAGAAGAATGCCATGGCGCCGATGGACGACCCCGTGGAATTACTGAGGGAACTGGTCGCCCATCTGCAGCAGAACCGCACCTTGCTGCGCGAGGAATGGGCTCGTCGAATTACCGAAGCGAAACTCCTTACCGCCATGAGCAAGGACGAAATCTTTGCTGAGGCAACGGCCATCTACGATAATTACATTGAGGCGCTTGAGTCCGGCACCTTCGAAGCCCTCCAGGCCTACGCCCGCAATCTCTCCGAGCGCATCATCCCTCGCGGCGTTGAAACCCACGAGGTGATCGGAATCGTTCTGCTTCTCCGCGACGTTCTTGCCCGTTCGCTGTTTGCGAAGTATCAGAGTGATTTCACGCTGTACAACCGCATCCTGGACGCTTACGAACCTGCGGCCAACCGCATCGCCAACACCGTGGCGGTGGGATTTGTGCAGGAACGCGAGCGCGTCATCCGCGAGCAGCAGGAAGCCATTCGCGTCCTCTCTACTCCAGTCTTGCAAGTGCGCGAGCGCCTCTTAATTCTGCCCATCATCGGCGTCATCGATCCCCAGCGCGCGCGGCAGCTTACCGAGCAGCTCTTACGCGGCATCCGCACCAACCGCGCGAAGGTGGTGGTGATTGACATCACGGGCGTGCCCGTGATGGACGCCAACGTGGCCAACCACCTGGTGCAAACCGTGGAAGCCACTCGTCTGCTCGGCGCCACCGTGATCATTACCGGGCTCTCCCCGGAGATTGCCCAAACCCTGGTGACCATCGGCGTGGACCTGGGCAAGATGAACACCGTTGGCGATTTGCAGGGAGGCATTGAAGAAGCCGAAAGATTGCTGGGATACAAAGTCGTTCCCTTGGGCGAGTCTCCTCACTCTGTATAAGGCGGTCAACCGTGGAAGTCCCCATTCTCAAACAGGGCCCTTACCTTATCGCCTCAATCCAATCCGCGCTCAGTGACGAGGACCTCGTTCAATTGCGAGACGCGCTTGTCGCTCAAGTCGGAAAGCTCCGGTCGCGTGGCGTTATCGTTGACGTCACGGCCCTTGACGTCATGGATTCCTTTGCAACTCGCACGCTCCGCGACATCGCGCACATGATCCGGCTGCGCGGCGCGGAGATGGTGATTGTGGGTATCCAGCCGGAAGTAGCTTTTGCCCTCGTTCGCCTGGGTTTGAAGCTGGAAGGGGTAGCCACCGCACTGGATCTGGAAGAAGGAATTCTCTACCTCAACCGCAAAATGGGCGAATCGGGCAAAGAGATGAAGCACCGTGGGCGATGACCGAAATCCTAAGGCCCTCCGCGCAACCCTCAGCTCCCACTCAGCCCGCAACCGGGCGGATGAGGCGGAGGCGGTACATGTGTCGATAAAATCCGATCGCGATATCATCTTTGCGCGGCAAAAGGGCAAGGAACTGGCGTCCCGGTTGGGATTTTCGAATACCGACCTGACTCTGATCGCTACCGCGATCTCGGAGTTGGCGCGCAACATTGTCCTTTATGCAAAAACCGGGGAAGTTTACCTGAAGACGGTGAAGCAAGGTGAGAGGCGCGGGCTGAGCGTTGTCGCCAGCGACGAGGGCCAGGGGATTCCCGACCTTCAGCGCGCCCTGCAAGACGGATATTCCACTTCCCACAGCCTGGGGCTGGGCCTTCCGGGTGTCAGAAGGTTGATGGACGAATTCGAAATCAACTCCGAATTGAATCGTGGAACCACAGTGAGCGTGAAGAAATGGGTGCCGTAAAACCGGGTTTGATTGAATCCGGGGTCGCAGCACGCGCGATTGCCAGCCAACCGGAGTCGGGGGATTTCCATCTGGTGAAGGCATGCGACCAGGAGGCCCTGGTAGCCGTGGGCGATGGATTAGGACATGGCGCCGGGGCGGTTGCGGCCGCCAACGCCGCCCTGCGGGCGCTTGCCGAAAGCCACGGTGACTTCCCCATCGCCATCATTCAGCGCTGTCACGAGCAGTTGAGGTCAACGCGCGGAGTGGTGATGAGCCTGGCATTGTTCCGCAGGGCCGACCATACCATGACCTGGCTGGGGGTGGGCAACGTGGAGGGATACCTCTTCCACCGCGACGTGCATGTGGTTCCCGGCCAGGAATCCCTGCTTCTCCGCCCCGGCGTCGTGGGAGACAGCCTGCCCCGGCTCGCCGCCTCAGTTCTTCAAATCGGACTTGGCGATACGCTCATCTTCGCCACCGACGGCATCCGCCCCGGCTTTGCCGACAACGTGAACCTGGAAGATTCTCCTCAACAGATTGCCGACCACATCCTGGCCCAATACGGGCGAGAGACCGACGACGCGCTGGTCCTGGTGGCGCGCTACCAGAATGGAAAAAGAAACTCTTCGGCAAGATGAATTCGCCGCGGAATACAAGGACGCGTTGCAACGATATTTGCGCCGTGGAGGCGAGGCTGCGCTCCAGCGGGCTTATGAGCTTGGGCGGCAATGCCTGGCCGAAGGCGTGGGCGTGCTGCAAATGGTGGCTTTTCACCACGGCGCGATGGAGGAAATTTTTTCCAACTCCAAAGGGTTGAAGCGATTGAACGGAAATACCCTGAGCAGGCTGGGGGATTTCTTTGCCCAATGCATGTCGCCGTTCGAGATGACGCACCGCGCCGTGGGGGAGGCCAATGAGGCCCTCCGCCACATGAATGAAACACTGGAGGAAGAGGTCAAGCGCATCGCCCACGCTCTGCATAGCGAGGCGGGGCAACTCCTGGCCGCGGTTCACCTGACTCTAGACCGCGTGGAGCGCGAATTGAACCTGCCCGCGCAATCGCAGTTCCAGGAAGTCAAGGTTCTATTGGATGGCGTCGACCAGCAAATTCGCCGGCTTTCGCAC
>JASHTZ010000791.1 GCA_030040295.1 Terriglobia bacterium
GGGCCGTCGGGCACAGGCCTCTCCGCCGTCGGAACCGGCCACCTGAAGTCCATCGCGACGCCGGGGGACGGCGTCCAGGCCAGGCAGCGCGAGGCGAAGGCTTTGGTCGAATTGCGCGTTCCATTTGAATTGGACCGCCAGCAAATTGACGACGTGGAACGCGGCGCCAATGATTCCGATTGGGAAGCCGCGAAGATCGCCGCGCGCCGCCTGGCCTTTACGGAAGATGGCGCCATCTTTTCGGGCTATAGTGCTGCCGGGATCGTGGGCATCTGTGAAGGAACCAGCAATCCAAAGAAAACGCTGCCGGGTGACGTGCGCAAATACCCGCAAGCCATTGCCGAAGCTCTGACCCAGTTGCGGATTGTGGGAGTGAACGGACCCTACGCGGTGCTGCTGGGCGCTGACGCCTATACTGCATTGTCGGATACCAACGATTATGGCTACCCCGTGCTCGAGCACGTCAAGCGGTTGGTGGACGAAAAAATTTTCTGGGCGCCGGGCATCCCGGGCGCAGCCGTTCTGACCACGCGGGGCGGCGACTTCGACCTGCACATTGGCCAGGACGCATCCATTGGCTACCTCAGTCATACGGACACCCTGGTCCGCCTCTACCTGCAGGAGACGTTTACGTTCCTGCTGCTTACCACCGAAGCCGCCGTGGCATTGGCCGCGCCCGCGCAGAAGGACTCCTAACACCATCCCGAAACATTGCAGGGGTAACCCTTGTGGTTACTCCTGCCTGGGCGGGACGGCCGCGCGACCCGCCCCTCCGTCCGAAGCGCCGCAAATTGCGAATCGCACTTGCATATAAGATCTCCACGGCACAGGACATTTCTCCACGGTAGGATAAATTGCGAGCCTACCGGCATTCCTAGACGGTTGATAATTCGCCCATTGGAGTCCGCTCCGTCGGTCCCAATCGTTTGGCACCTGGTTTGCACAACGAACGTTGGTGAATTTATGAAAGGAGGGAAGGTGTGCAATGAATATCAGGAAAATTGAAGCTCTTGCCCTACCGCTTTCGGTGGCCTTGTGGTGTCTGTTTTGGGTGCAGCCCGTTTACTCTCAGAATGCACCGCAACAGCCTTCCGGAACTGCAAGTGCAAGTTCCGCGGATTCGGCGTCAACAACCAAGGGCGCAACCAAGGAAAAGCATTGGAGCGGCGACCTGGTGGACGTTGGTTGCATGGCCAGCGCGCTCCAACCCAGCAGCACTGCGGCACCCAGTTCCAATCCCGCAGCGGGAATGCCGCACTTCGCCGGTCCGGCCGATCCCGCGCCTCAGACAGGACAGTCAGGAGCGACAGGGCAGAGTTCGAGCGGCGCATCCAGCTCGACTCCCAGCCGTGATGCGAATGGCCCTCCCACGGGGAATACGGGGAATATGGGCGCGACTGACTCCCAGGACCAGGCGCGGATGGAGCAAGCGGACCGAATGAACTCCGCGATTAAGAAGTGCACTCCCACCGCCTCCACGCAGACCTTTGGTTTAGCCATGGGAAACGGTCAGGTGGTGCAGTTTAATAGCGAAGGCAACCTCAAGGCCACTGAGGCCATGAGGGAGAATCCCGCTTTGCCGGGGAAGAAAGTGAAAGCCAAGGTGGCCGGCTCGATGCTGAACAGTACCACCGTCAATGTGGCTTCCCTCGAGCTCAAAAGCAAAAATAACAAGCACGCGCAGCCCAGCAGTTGATTGCCGGTAGGTGAGCGAATGATGCTGTAAAGAATGTCGTGGCGCATTCCCCGGCGCGCGGGACGCGCTACTTCACGAAGGCTAAAGATATGGTGCGCTGATGGAAGAGCAAGCAACTCGCGCGGACCGCCGCATTGGTGGTCCGCCGCTTTTTTCCCTCGCCGGACCCCGCCCGGTGCAAGTAATTCCTCCCATACTGTCATCCTGTGGCCAAGCCGAAGGATCTCGCTCAGATGGAAATCCTCGGTCAAGGCAAGATTCTGCCGCTTCGCCACCCACTACCCCCACTTCTGAGGATTTGCCAAATAGGCGTCAAATAAGCTAGACTGTAATCTAGCTGATTCACGAGGCGAGGAATATGCGTCGAGTTGGTTTGTTTCAAGCGAAGAACGGGCTTTCCGAACTGGTCGAGCGAGCTTCCATGGGCGAGGAGATAATAATTACACGCCGGGGCAGGGAAGCTGCCATGCTGGTGCCTGCCGGTCGGCGTGTTAGTCGCGCGCCTCATGAGGTAGTTGCGCACATCCGTCAGGTGCGCAATGGCTCAGCCCTCCCTAAGGGTTACACCCTTCGCCGCCTGATCGAGGAAGGGCGGCGCCATTGAGCCGATTTGTTCTCGATGCGTCAGTGGCCCTTTGCTGGTTCTTCCCGGGGCAAAAGACTCCCTATACCGAAGCCGTTCTGAACCAAGTGGCGGGCGGCGATGAGGCAATCGTTCCCGGGATCTGGCCGCTCGAAATGGTGAACAGCCTGCTTGTGGCCGCCCGGCATAAAGCCATCGCTCCCGCACAGTTCGACGAATTCATTACGGACCTCAAGGACTTGCCCATCGCCATCGACCTCGGCGGAGTGAGTCGCGCATATTCATCAATTGTCCGCCTGTGCCGCCAGTTTCAGCTTTCCTCTTTCGATGCCACGTACTTGGATCTGGCCCTCATTGAGGGGATTCCACTCGCCAGCCTGGATAAAAACCTCCGCGCTGCCGCCAAGGCCTCCGGTGTCGAGTTGCGGCGCCCCTGAAGATCAAAAGGTGTCGGGAGATCAAAAGGTGGGGAGTCAAAAGGAGGAGTCACTAGGTGTCAGGAACGTGTGAAAAAATTGAATTTGGATCTGTTTTCAACATTGTAAAGTGTTGAAAATACGCAATGCTGATATTGGTAAATCCAATATTTTTACATGTTCCAGGTACCTTTTCTCGCCCACCGTCCGAGGGGTGGGATATTCACTTACCGAGATCGCCCTCTTTCCATTTCGCCCAATTCTAATCCGTTGGGAGATCCCACGGCTTTGCCGGGGCGGCAGCCGGAGTTTGACAGTTCCGGGAGTCAGCAAGTAGTGGGTTTAGTCGTATCGAAGCCTCCGGCTCTGCCGGAGGATCATTACTTGACAAGACGAGAGACCAGTGAGATACAAAGGCGTCGCGCGGAGCAAGTCCTTGCCGCCGACAATGCCGCAGAAGTCACGGAGGGCTCATGTCAAAGCTCAGGGTCTGTGCCTTTGGAATTTCCATCGATGGTTACGGCGCCGGGCCCAACCAAAGCCTTGAGAACCCGCTCGGTGTTGGCGGCCTGCGATTGCACGACTGGATGTTCCCGACGCGCGCGTTTCAGCGTGCGCATGGAAAGGAAGGCGGGACAACGGGTATCGACGATGACTTCGCGGCGCGTAGTTTCCAGAACGTTGGCGCCTGGATCATGGGCCGCAACATGTTTGGACCCGTGCGCGGGCCTTGGCCGGACGAATCCTGGAAGGGTTGGTGGGGAAACGACCCGCCCTTCCACACTCCCGTGTTCGTGCTCACCCACCACGCAAGAACCTCCATCCCCATGGAGGGCGGAACGACGTTCCACTTCGTGACCGAGGGCATTCAAGCCGCCACGGAGCGCGCTTCCGCCGCCGCAAACGGCAAAGAAGTTCGCCTGGGGGGCGGAGTGGCAACCCTCCAGCAGTTTCTTCACGCCCGACTGATTGATGAACTCCACCTCGCAATTTCACCCATCCTCCTCGGCGCGGGCGAGCCGGTTTTTGCGAATATCAATATGCTCAGACTGGGTTACCAATGCGTGGAGAATGTCTCAACGCCCAAGGCGACCCATGTGATGATTCGGAAGCAGAAGTAAGTATCCCCGGCAAAGTTGACGGCCTCAGAGGTCATTTCGCCCCACGCTCAATCGTACGCGGATGACGTCAACGCCATTACCTGGCCAATGAGATGCGCATCTTTCAGTAGATGGCCGGTCTCCGCTTCATGATTTCCCAAGAAATTCCGTGAAATTCGGGCAATTTGCCCGATAAATCCGCCCTTAGTCCACCTTTTGTAGTTGACAATAACGATATCCATCATATGATAGATATGCTAAAATATACCATGGTCACATTCTGTGCTGGCGAGCCTTGTTTGGTCTGCGGCGCAAATCCAATTTCGGGCAGGGACCTGTGCTCGGTGCGTGGAGGCTCATCGCCTTGCTGGTTTGAGCAAACACTTCCTCCGTTTGATCGTGATCTGCAATGAAACTGCGATCGAGCGACAGCGCACCTGGGACCACTGAAAACCGACAACTGACCGGTCCACTGCCCTTCGGAGGTAGTTATGTCTTTAGTAAAGAAACCACGATTGACGGAAAAAAGCCTGGCGGCCCGCCGGCGGAATGCCGCGGCCTCGCGCGGCCCGATGACGGAAGCCGGAGTGGCGCGATGCTCAACTGCGAGTTTGCGCCATGGGTGTTACTCGAAGAATGAGGAAGCGGCCCTGCGCGCTCTGGGCGAGGATCCCGATGATTTCCTGAAAGTTCTCGAAGGGCTGCGCGACGCCGCGGATGATGGCAATCCCGCCCGGGAAAAATTGCTGCGTAGCCTGGCTCGCGCTTTGGTGCGAATTGATCGCGTGACGCGCCAGCGCGAAGGTCAGGACCTGAAGAAGGCCCGTGAAGCCGAGGACGGCCGCGAAACGCGCCTTCACGCCCAGATGATGCGTCTGAAAATGACAGCGGATATTTTGCGCCGGCTCGCCCAATCCGTCGCGCAGGAGCATTACGTCGCGCCGCCCGGCGAACTGGACCAGATGGTGCACCTTTACAATGAAGATGCCTTGAACGAAATGAGCGAAATCGCCCTCTCCCTCATCTTCCAGCTTCGTCAGCCGGGAACGCCGGGCTTGGATGAATCAGGTCAAGATATCGAGGCTACTACAAGGGAAGTCATGAACAGTATTTGCGCGGTCTACGCTATGCCCCTGCTTACCGAAAAGGAGAGAACAGGCGAGGCGAAACCTGCCGCCGACGGAGAGCAGTCGAACCCGGTGGACGCAGCCACCGGGGCGGCCGATGGTGCATCGCCTGTCAAAGACGCCGTGGTGGACGAGCGCTATCCCGAAATAACCGCCGAAATGTGGGGCGCACGCGAGCCGGTGCGCCAGCTTCTGGAAAATATTCTGACTCATCAGGTGGAAATCTACGAATCCCGGCGCAAGGCCCTGCTGAATGAATTGCTGGCCGCGCCCTCGGCTTTCGAGCGCGCGGCGGAGAGTACACCTTCGATGAGGACGTGAAGGTGATGCAGCGAATGGAGGATTCCAATCTCCGGCTGGCCTCGCGAGTGATGGATTTGCTGATCAAATTAGGGCAATTGCAAGCAAGAAACCCAGGGCGGGCCAGACGCGCGCCTTCCGGCGATGTTTCACATAACAAAGGGAGTTAGGCAAACGCCAGACAATTTGTCCACTTCTTATATTCCTGAAAATAAGCAAGTTATGAACACAAGAGTGGGCTGAAAACGAAAATGGAGACGAAAATGACGGAGGGTCCGGCGATGTTATTGAAAACAAAGGGGAGTGTAGGCTAGCTTTTGAAGGGTCCGGCGATGTTGATGAAAACACAGTGGATATTCGATGGCTCAGGCTAAGTTGTTTGCGATGAGCAAGCTGGAAGAAAATGTAGCCTCGAAGGGCGGCTGACCGGGCGAACCAATGGGCCAGCGACTACTTGTCGGATTTTTGGTCCGGCTTTGCAGCCGGGGCCGCGCGCTTTAAATTTAGAGGCAGGGTATTTCCCGCCTGCGCCCAGCTCCCGGAAATCGAGGTGAGGTCGGAGTTGGCCTGGCCCTGGTAATTGCCCTGAATGGAATCGGCGCTGAAGGTCAGTTTAGAATCCGCGAAGGTAATCTCGGTGATGGGAATGCCCATCGCATCTTCATCGATGCTGTCCATCGTTGCAGTGAGAAATCCGTGCGAGTCCCTGGTGATGTGCACCACCAGATGCAGCTCGTTGCGGCCGGCGCGAAGCGTTCCGTCCCAGTCGCCCACAATGTCCTTGGCTGCGGAGCTCTGCGGCGGAAGGGCGAAGGCTTGCGCGGCCACGAACAGGACCGCCACCGCAGCGGCAAGGAGTTTCCTCGAGCAGTTTCTCAAGCGCCGAACTGCCGTGTGGCCCGCGCGGTTCGCAACGGCTTCGCTCGATGGAAAACCCGCCACGGAAGTCATACGGTCTCCGGGAAATTTGGATGCGCCGGCGCGGAGAAGGGATACCCGCCGGCACGTGTTGCCGCGGACTTCTGCTTAGGTCACATCCTTTCGCGCGTCGAGGTGCGCGTTGCGGCCAGGGAAATGGCGAAGCCCTCACAGTGCCGACCGAACCACGCCGCCCTCGGCGCGAATGGCGGCGCCGTTGATCACCGCGCCGCCCGTACTGGCGACGAAGGTCACAACCGCCGCAACTTCTTCGGGAGTCTCGAAACGCTTCAGCAGCGAAGTGGGGCGGACCCTTTCGAAAAACTCCTTTTCAACCTGCTCGGCGCTCACGCGGTGGTTGCGGGCCACGTCCCGAATGAAAGTTACGACTCCTTCGGACGCCGTGGGACCGGCCAAAATCGAATTCACCGTCACTCCCGTGCCCGCCACCGATTCCGCCAGGCCGCGCGCCACGGCCACCTGCGCGGTTTTGCTCATTCCGTAGTGAATCATTTCCACCGGAATATTGACGGCGGACTCGCTGGAGATGAAAATGACGCGGCCCCAATTCCTTTCCTTCATGCCGGGAAGGTAGTGGCGCGCCAACCGCACTCCGCTCAGCACATTGACCTCGAAAAACCGCAGCCAGTCGGCATCGGTAATTTCCGCGAACGGCTTCGCCTCAAAAATTCCGAGATTATTCACAACGATGTCTGCCGAGGGCGTCTGATGGAGGAATTTCTCGACTCCGCCGCGAGTTCCCAGGTCGGCCGCGATGCCGCTTACCTGCGCGCCTTCCACCTGCTGCTGAATCTTCGCGACGGCCGCTTCCACGCGCGCCTCGGTGCGCCCGTTGACAACCACTTCCGCGCCCTCCGCGGCGAGCGCGGCGGCGATGGCGAATCCAATGCCCGCCGTCGACCCGGACACCACCGCGAATTTCCCCCTCAATCCCAGATTCATAGCTCCCTCCACATTCCAGCGCTTCGCCCTCCAACGTTCAATTGATGTGGCAACGGGGCGCACAGTTCCAGGCGTCCCGCCCAGGCGGGAGCAACCACCAGGGTTGCCCTGCGCAGGCGATTGTAATCGGGTCATCGGCGCATTGCCAGTTCTTCGGATTTGCGCCGGCAATGTGATTTCAACCTTGCAAACGGCCTGCCGCATCTTCAAGCAGAGGTGAGGCGGCGCGTCGGTAATAGAGATGAAATGAGTGTACAGCCCTTGTTGTAAACCGGCCATTTGCGGAATCGCCGGATTGCGATAGACTCTCCCCCCGGCATCCAGCACAAAAGGGAGGTGTTCCAATGGTTCCAGCGAAGGACGTTCTGGTGGGGATCGACATGGGCGGGACGAGCCTGCGCGCGCTGGTGGTGAATGCGCGGAATGAAATTCTGTCGGTGCAGAAGGAGCCCACCAACGTTGCGCAAAAATCCGACGGCCTGATTCGTGACCTCGCCGGAATGACGGAGGACGTGATTCGCGCCGCGGGGTTGCGCAAATCGCAGTTGCGCGCGGTCAGCATTGGGGCGCCCGGAGCAGTGGATCCGGAGCACGGCGTCGTTTACAACGCGCCCAATCTGCGCTGGGACGCCGTGCCGCTGGGCGAGAAGCTGAAAAATCTTTTGCGTGTCCCGGTTTTTGTTGAGAACGACGTGAACGTGGGCGTGGTGGGCGAGCACGCGCTGGGAGCGGGGCAGGGTGCGCAGGACCTGGTGGGCGTTTTTGTGGGGACGGGAATCGGCGGCGGCATCATTTTCCGGGGCGAACTTTACCTGGGATCGCGCGGCGCCGCGGCGGAGGTGGGCCACATGATTGTGCAGGTGGATGGCCCGCGCTGCGGCTGTGGGAATCGTGGCTGCATCGAAGCGCTGGCCAGCCGTACCGCCATGGAGCGCGATGTGCGCGCCGCCATTCGCGCCGGTGAGAAGAGCTGCGTTCTGAAGCTCATGGAGGAGCGCGGCAAGGACCGCATGACCAGCAACATCATTCTGCGCGCCCTGAAGAAGAATGATCCCGTGATGCGCAAGGTGATGAAGCGCGCGCAGTATTTCCTGGGCATGGCCGTGGCGAACGTCGTGAATCTGCTGGATCCGGAATGTGTGGTGATGGGTGGAGGAATTGCCGAGCGCCTGGGAGAGGACTTTGTGGGGCCGATCCGCAAGACGGCGTATGAGAATTTCCTGCGTCGGCACGATGCCGAACGCGTGAAGATCGTTCCCGGTGCGCTGGGAGATAACGCCGGTCCGCTGGGCGCGGTGGTTCTGGCGCGGAAGAGGTTGCAGCGGTAGGGTCGGCAGGGGCTACAAAGAGATTTCACCACAGAGACCACGGAGAGCCACAGAGGAGGTCTTCTTTGTGAAGCTCTGTGTCCTCTGTGGTGAGAGCTCTTCAACATCAATGGCAGACAATTCCGTCGCGAGCACCACTCCAGCCTATGACCGCACCAACCAAATCAACGCGGCGGCGGCGGGATTTCTCGGGTGGACGCTTGATGCCTTCGACTTCTTCATCCTGACCTTTGTGCTGGTTCCGGTGGCGCGCGATCTGAATGTCTCGATCGCGCAGGTTGCAGCCACCATCACCGGCAGTCTGGCAATGCGGCCCGTGGGCGCGTTGTTTTTCGGCATGCTCGCGGATCGCTTCGGGCGCCGCTGGCCGCTGATGCTGAACATCATCTTCTATTCCGCGGTCGAAGTCCTCTCCGGCCTCGCACCCAATTTCAAAGTGTTCCTGGTGATGCGTTTGCTTTATGGAATCGGCATGGGGGGAAACTGGGGAGTGGCCGCGTCGCTGGTGATGGAATCGGTGTCGCCCAGGTGGCGCGGCGTCGCCTCGGGTTTCCTGCAGGAAGGTTACGCGGTGGGCAACATTCTTGCCGCGGTGGTCTATTTTCTGGTTTTCCCGCACTGGGGCTGGCGGGCCATGTTTTTGGTGGGGGGATTGCCTGCGCTGCTTTCCATTTTCATTTTCGCAAAAGTGAAGGAACCCGACGCGTGGCACGAGTCGCGCACGGATTTGCGGACTTACGCTGATGCCATTTTCGGCCACTGGAAATTGTTTCTCTACATCGTGCTGCTCACCGTGGTGATGAACTGCATTTCGCACGGCACGCAGGACCTTTATCCCACCTTGCTTCAGCAGCAGCTCCACTTCAGTTCGCGGACGACGGCGATCATCATCGTGATTTCCATGCTCGGAGCGATTGTGGGAGGGTTGGCATTCGGCGAATATTCGGACCGCGTGGGCCGGCGGCGCGCCATGATGACCGCCGTCATTCTGGCCATTGTGGTGATTCCGGCGTGGGTTTTGTCCGCGCGGCTCGCGCTGATCATTCCCGCGGTTTTCGTCATGCAATTCATGGTGCAGGGCGCGTGGGGGCCTATGCCGATTCATCTCAATGAACTTTCACCGGGAGAGTCGCGCGGATTCTTCCCGGGCTTCGCCTACCAACTGGGAGTGCTGGGGGCTTCGAGCATTACCGTGCTGGAAGCGCTTCTGGCGCGCCACCTGACTTACGCGCAATCACTGGGATTGCTCGGCGGGCTGGTCCTGGTGAGTTGCCTGCCGGTGATTTACTTTGGGCCCGAGCACAAAGGCAAAGCGTTCGCCAAGGCCGACCGCGTCGCGCAGTAGGATCGCGCAGGCGAATCTTAAAGCGAATCCATGAACACCATGTAGGATGATCCCCAGAGGCGGGTGGGAATTGAACCGCGCGGGCGGCTGGTGATGACGATGTGGAATCCGCGCGCGGAAGAGGCGATGCGCGATTCGAGATCGGCCAGCGCTGATGTGGAATCGACGTTCGGCTCAACCAATGCCAGCTTCTCGAGCACCGGATAAATGATTTCACCCGCGGGCGCCATAGGCGTCCCGAACCCTTCGGCAAGAAATTGCATCTGGGCATCGATTTCGTGGAAGTGCCAGGCGAGGCAGGCGCAGAAGTTCACTCCCTTTTCAAACTGCGCTAGAGTTCCCGGGTCCCTTGCGGCAAGCGCGCCGTCGAAAACCAGAACCAGCCGGCGTTCGTCCTCGCGTGTGAATTCACGCACCTTCAGTTGTTGCGCCTTGGCTGTGGCTTTCCAATCCACATGGCGGGCGCTGTCCGACTCCCCGTAGTCACGGATGGCGTAAAGGTCGTGGCCTCGCCCTTTGAGGTAGCTTTCGATCTCGCCGCCGATGAGGGGAAGGATCTCGTAAAACTCCGCCGTGGGCTGAACGTTGGGCAGCACCAGGATTTCCTGCCGCGCGGCAACTTCGTGGGATTTCCGCAGGAGGCCGAAGGGGAACTTGGTACTCACACGAAATCCGTCCTGCGTGTAGCCGCCGCGGCGCGGAAAAGTGAGTTCCACGTGCTGGGTAACCGAGGAGCGGTGCGGGATGTAAGGCACGTAAACGGGCGCTTCCAGGATTTGCCGGGGCGCGGGCAGCGCCACCTCCCGGCGTTTCCCTTGTTGGGAATCGCGCGCGGACAAGGTGAGAGAAAACGAAGGGAAAACCCACTTGAGATTTTCGACGGTCAGGCGCGAAATCATGGGGCGCTCGGCGAACACATGCTCTGGAAGCGAGAAATCCAATTCCAGTTGCGAAAGCACTATGGCGGAGAGAATTCCCGAGAGCAGAATTCCCGCGAGCAGGTTGGCCAGGATGATGAACAGCAGATTATTCCCGGTATTCAGCGCCGCGCCGGCGATGAGCGTGATTACAAGGAAATAAACAAGGCCTTCGTGCGTGAACTCATACTCAACCTTCATCATCCAGCGCTGAAGAGCCGTGCGCCGCGCGAGGTGAGGAACAATCTTGAGGGCCACAACGAACGCGAGGAGCAAAGACAGGAAGGCCACCGCTGCGGCTTTGGCCGGATGGTTGGTTTCGTGCAGCGCCGTGGAATAGAGCGCCAGGAAAAACGCCATGCCGAGGCCGAAAAGCGCCTTCCAAAACCGGCGCCAGCCCACACGGTCAATGTGCGTCAGTTGATAGTGTGCCAGCGCTTGCAGATCGCGCCATGTTCCGCGCCCGGTGGATGGAGTAAGAGTCGCCATGCTGGGTTGATTGTAACCCAGCTTCATCGAGGAAGCGCACACCATGACGGCTGGGGGTCCAGGTAATTCGACGAGGGCTGAAGAGGCTTGGGGTTAGCCTCGGAAGCGCGGAGTTCGGAATCAATGGTGGATTATCAGTATGGTCACAATAACGATCGCGGCGCCAATGAGCAACCAGTCCAGGTCACTGGGGTCTTTGATCTCCGTCACCTGCGAATAGGGAATGGATCGTTCAGTCGATCTATTGACTTTTAGGGTGAATGAATCGTCGTTGATCTTGCGAATATGCCCGTTCACCCGCTCGCCCCCCACCAGCCAGACTTTTACTGACTTGCCGACGCCGAACTTTTTCACCTGGCTCTCCACGGCGGCAGGGTCAGGAGTTTGGACGGCTTG
>JASHTZ010000792.1 GCA_030040295.1 Terriglobia bacterium
AATCCCTTATGAACCCCGTGACCACTGTGAGTCTGGGCGGGTTTGGCGAGTGCCTGTCGGACTGGGATAACTCTGTGGAGATCGACCCCAGCGTCCGCGACACATTTGGAATCCCGGTGCTGCGCTTCAATATGAAGTACCGCGAAAATGAGCACGCCATGGTCAAGGATATGGCCGCGAGCGCGGCGCAAATGATGGAAGCCGCTGGAGCAAAGAACATTCAAATCCACCAGAAAGAAAGCACTCCCGGCTGGGCCATCCATGAGGTCGGGATCGCGCGCATGGGCGATGACCCAAAGAAGAACGTGTTGAATGCCTTCCAACAATCGCACGATGTCAAAAACCTGTTCGTAATGGATGGCGCCGGTTTCCCGTCCACCGGCTGCCAGAACCCCACTTTGACGATTATGGCGCTTACCGTCCGCTCCTGCGATTATCTGATGCAGGAAATGAAGAAGAACAATATCTGAAGTGGTTGTCAGAGATTGATAACCACGATTTCGGGATGGTTCCCCGTGCGCATCGTAGGTCCCCACGCGCCCACGCCGCTGGTTGTATAAACAGTGTATTCCCCCAAGGTATGAAGTCCGTGATAATACCTTCCAAAAATCAACTGAGTAACGAATTGAAGCGGAAAAATTTGCCCTTGGTGTACATGCCCGGAGAGCTGAAGGCCGATCCCCGCGGCTTTCGCTGCCGAAATTTGTGAAGGGCTGTGGTAAAGCAGGATTGAGGGCAGATCGGGATTGAAGCCCGGGACTCTCGCCATACGCTCCGCAAAATCCTGCGCATGCCGGCCCCGCGGGTAACTGATTCCGATCAGTTGCAGGCCGTGGACGACCACGCAATCGTCATCGAGGATCTTCACAGGAGCATTGCTCAGCGCCGCGTAGGCGCGTTCCACTCCCAGGTAGGTTTCATGATTCCCGGTCACAAAAAAGATTCCAAGCGGCGACTTCAATCGATTCAGCGAGGCGATCAACTCCTCAAGGTTTCCGAGGGCGCCATCAAAAAGATCGCCTGTGATGAGCACCATCGCAGGCTTTTGCGCGTTGACTTTGTCCACGACGCGCGCGAGAAACCCTGCTCGCAAAATTCGCCCCAAATGCACATCGGATAAGTGAACCAGCTTTTTGTCCTTCCAATACGAAGGTAGGTCTTTGATTTTTGGTTGAATGTTGACGATGCGGGGGTGGTAGGCGTTCACAACACCATAGGCGGAGTAAAGAACAGTCAATGCCAGAGTCGCAGATCCAAGCCAAAGAAGGTGGGGATTGCGGCCGAAAGCAATTGCCACACCTGCGGCGGTCCACGCCAGCGCAAGGAAGGTCAGCAACGTCAAGCCGACTCCGAGCCAAAGGGAAGTGCAGAAATAGAGCGCGCGCGTAAAGAAGTCATCACGCCAGTGGGCCAGGAAGGAAGAAGCGATGAGACCAAGCGGCAGCAGGAACAGAACTGCACCCACCGCCTCGCGCTCCCCCAGCGACGTGATGGAAAAGAAATGCACAAGCGACACGTAGACAAAATAGTGGGCAAGGTAGAGAACTGAAATAAGAATGAGAATAAATAAAGGAATAGGAGTAGTGCCTCTCAATCTCTGCACTCGGGGCGAGAGCCTTCGCCCTCGGCGATTCGACCTGCTCCGTGTGAGCGAGACCTTGATTTCATCATCGCCTGATTGTGCAAATCGGGGCGCGATCTTTACCTTCGTTGCGCATAGCAACACCGAGGGACATTGTTTTCACCCTGTGTTTATGCGGCTTTGAAGAGCCCGTGCGGTAAATCGTTGAAATTCCTCCGACTATAGTTCTTGACACGGCGAATCCTCAGTTATATGCTTCGGCCTGTTTCGGGCCGGAGCTGGTGGCTCTGGGGCAAGTGAATTGTTCTTGCAGATTGGTCCGGTGTCCGAACGGGACTGAGGTGTAAATACCCCTCCTTTGCCGCACTAAGGTATATCCTCAGAGTGCTCTCCGCAGTACCGCTCGGGTTTGATCAACCTACCGTTTGTGCTCGCTCCTCGCGACCTCCTTCTCTCGAAGCAGGGGAGTGTGTTTTGCTTCCCCTGAAAATCTCAATTCAAAGCCAAAGGAGGAACTTTACTATGGCAAGATCTGAGGAAGTCATGACGCAATCGGCGCAGGCATCTCGGAGGCAAGTCTTATCCGAGGTTACCTGGGAATCCATTAATGATCCCGGTGCGTATGTTGAGCGTGGATCGGGAGATCTTTATCGATTTCCCAAAGAGGCGCTTATTCCAGGCGCCTCACCCGCAATCGTGAAGGAAAGTCACGGCGCGTCGGTGTTGGTGAAGTTAAGCGACGATCCCTTCATTACCACGTTCAAGGCTCGGCTCCTCTGTGCCCAGCACAACGTTGAGCCGAATTTCTGATTGATCTATTTGATCTATGTTTGATTTCGGGGGAAGCGAAGTTTCCGAAAGCGGAGTACTTCGCCTCCCCGATTTTTTCTTAAAGTCCCCCCACCTCTCGGGTGATTATCAGCAAAGGTGACTGCTTCGCGCGGTCTGACTCAAGAGTGTTCCTGTGAGTCAATCTCTTTGGCCGTGGTTGTGGTTGGGTCCGGCGTGGGCATATGGCATTGGCCATCGAAAAATCCGCCCGGATCGACCAGCAAACATGGGGTGTAAATGTCACCCAGCAGGATGCCGTGTTCTTTGATCTCCAGGCGTTCCTTGGCGTGAACGGTCCCCTTCACTTTGCCGGTAATGCTTACCACGCGCGAGCGGATTTCTCCCTCGATTTCTCCTTGATCATGAACCACCACCACTCCGTCGGAAATAATTTCGCCCTTAAAGTGGGTATTCAGCCGGATGAGCCCCACCGATACCTTCATCCTTCCTTCCAGCTCCACACCCGGCTCGAGCCAGCCGACCCAATCGTCCGGCAACTGGGAGAGTTCGTGGCGTCGTGAATCCGGTTTGCTCAATCCAAATGCCATATGGGCCTCCTTAGGAGCTGTGGTTAGTGGCGAGTCGTGGGTGGTTAGGAAAAAAGGGCAAACGGGAGTTTGCCGTCACCGCTCACCAACCACGAACCGCTATCGCTTGACGATCAGTTCGTAAATACGATTCAGGTCGTCTGCGGAAAAATAGCTGATTTCGATTCTTCCGCGTTTATCGCCTCCGCGCACTTTAACGCGAGTGCCGAGTGCGCGTTCCATTTCCAGCACGGCTGCGCGCAGGTTGGCGTCAAGCTTTTGCTGACTGTCGTCGCCGGGTTTCTTCCCCGGCTTCGATCCGCGCAGCGCGGCGAGATTTTCCACCTGCCGCACCGACAGGCCCTGCTTCACGATAAGGTTCGCCAGTTGCACCTGCGCGGCGGCGGAATCGAGCGTCAGGAGCGCGCGCGCGTGCCCCGCGGAAATCTGCGACTCCGCCACCATTTGCTGCACTTCCGCCGGCAGGCGCAGCAGGCGCAGGGTATTGGTGACCGTTGAGCGGTCCAGGCCCAGACGCTCGGCGATTTCTTCGTGGCTCAGGCCGTGCTTCTGTTGCAGTGCGGAATATCCGAGCGCGGCTTCAAGCGGATTCAGGTCTTCGCGCAGCAGATTTTCGGTGAGCGCCAGCTCCAGCGCATCCTGGTCGCCGATTTCGCGCACCACGGCGGGAATGGCCTCAAGGCCCGCCTCGCGAGCCGCACGCCACCGCCGCTCGCCCGCGATCAACTGGTAGCGAGCCCCTGAACGGCGCAGCAGCACCGGCTGCACCACGCCGCTGGCCCGAATCGAATCCGCCAGCTCCTTCAGTTTATCCGCGGAGAAGGCGCGCCGCGGCTGGAAGGGATTGGGGTCAATCTGATCGACGGAAACTTCTTCGAGTCCGGTACCGGCGGTTTCGACCGTGTGCAGCAGCGCGTTAAGCCCGCGCCCCAGCGCTTTTCTGGTCATGATGGATGACCTCCTTGGCCAGCTCGACGTAGCTCGTGGCGCCCTTGCAATCCTTGTCGTAAAGCACCACCGGCTTGCCGAAGCTCGGTGCCTCCGCCAGCCGCACGTTGCGCGGGATCACCGTGGAAAAAACCTGGTCGCCAAAAAAATCGCGCAAGTCATCGCGTACTTGCTGCGAAAGATTGGTGCGCTCGTCAAACATGGTGAGCAGAATTCCTTCCACGGCCAGGTGCGGGTTGTGCGTTCGCCGAATTCGCACCAGGGTGTCAATGAGTTCGGTGACGCCCTCCAGCGCGAAATATTCGCACTGCACGGGGACGATCACGGAATCGGCCGCCACCAGCGCGTTGAGCGTCAACAGATCGAGCGCCGGCGGGCAATCAAGCAGGATAAAATTAAACTGGCCGCGCAGGTCGCTCATTTTCTTGCGTAGCGTCTGCTCGCGTTCGGGTTGCTCCACGAGCTCCACAGAAGCGCCCACCAGGTTTTTTTCAGAGGGGATCAGGTGCAGTCCTTCCACGGCGGTGCTCAGAATCAAATCCTTAAACGCTACATCGTGCATCAAACCGTGATAGATTGAGCGGCGCGCAGGGTCGCGAGGGAATCCCAGCCCGCCCGTGGTGTTCGCCTGCGGGTCGCAATCAATCACCAGCGTCCACATTTCCTGCTGGGCCAGTGCTGCTCCCAAGTTAATGGCCGTAGTGGTTTTGCCGACTCCTCCTTTCTGATTGGCAATGGCAATAACTTTTCCCAAATTCTTCCCCAAAAATCCCGATTTTTTGTGAATCTAACAGAGCCGGCAGTTTTGCGCAAGTTGCGGCGGAGGCGAAATTGTAGCCTGGGTGTCCCCACCCGCGGCCCCGCCTGAATTCCGAATGCGCGGGTAGGGACTCGCACGCCACGAGGCTCCAAGCAATCTGCGTCAGTGCGGGTGCGGCGTACCATTCGATTATCCCGACCCTTTGTTTTCATAAACATCCCCGGATGCACCTCAATTTCGCCATTTCCGCAAACAAATCACGAAGCCCGATTCTTTGTTTTCAATCACTTCTGGGGATATCCCCCCAATAGCGGTATTGCGCGCCACTGGTTTCTTCTGATCCTTTGTTTTCATACACATCCCAGGATGCACCTTCATTTTGCCTTTTCCGCCAACCAATGCCGGGGTGCGACCATTTATTTTCAATCATTTCTGGGGATATACCTATAATAGGGGATTCTGCACTCAAGTTACTTCGGGTCGGCTTGCGGAAGATATCGTCTTCCAGGCCGAGTCGATTGAGGGATTGGCGAAAAAGCTCCGAATGGCCCGGCTCCTTCGAAGCGTTCATGTGCACATTGACCTTTCCCCGCCGTGTGGCAGGTCCGCGGGATTTGCGTGGATTCCGCCCGCAGGCGTTAAGCAGGGCGGGACTTAGCGTGGGAGGTTTGCGCGGCGACATGCGTCCTCCAATTCTTGTCCAAGGTTGACGATAACTGTATGGTAACTATATTGCGCGTTGACGTCAAGCACGAATACGATAATTTTCTTGACTTCCCCGGTGGGGGTTCGTTCCACCGGCTGTATCGTGATGCCCGTCAAGTGATCGAATGCTGCCGGCAGAGCTAAGGGGTGTTATGACTTCTCGTCTTCCAGCCGGCTGTTCCGCTCTTCATGGATTTCCGCAACGTGCAGCAGCCGGGCCGTTCCTTCTGAAATGTCGTTGACCAGGACTTTCATGTCGGCAAGGTCCTCGGTCAGCAACTCAACACTCTGCGTAAGGGCTTCGTGTCGCTGCGTCAGCCGCTCCAGCCGGTTGTCAATATCCATGTTCGTCTCCGCGGTTCCTGACCTTAGATTATATGATGAGACGAGGGTTTATGCTATTAGCCGTTCCACCCGGAGGTGCCGGCAACCGACGAGGAATTACACCCAGTTGACCCTTCTGCTATCACCTCTGAAGAAATTCAACGCCCTTTTATGAAACCCAGAGGAAAAGCAATTAATGCTTAATCCTGAGTCGACGACAGATTCAGGCTTAAGCGGCCAGAGACGTGTTAGACTTGAGGCTGGAGTGGGAGGGCGCAAAATCATGCCGGACATATTGATTCACAAGGCGAATGAGCTTCGCGCAGAGACCCGGGTGGCACTCGAAGCGGAGCTGGGGCGCGCTCTTCAAGATGACGAGGAAGTAAGCATCATGGCATTCTCGCCGCATCCTGCGCCCACCGGTGAAGCTCGGGTGGAGGCAGCGCGCAAGCTGCAGGAGCACTTCAAGCGCATCGACCAGAAACGGCAGGGCGTGCCGGAGGCGGAGGTGCAGGACGCCCTTGACGAGGCTCTCCGCAGTGTTCGCCCCGGTTACCGCGAACGCGAGTGAGAATTGTTTTCGATACGAACGTCCTTGCGCGCGCCCACCCGCTTGCCCAAGGTCCGGCAAGGCGTGGGTTGCTTTTGGTCACCGCCGGCCCGGACGTCCTGATTATTTCCCAGTATCTGCTTCAAGAACTGGAACGAATCCTGACCTATCCAAGGCTCCTCAGGAACTCTGGCCTGACCCCATTGGATGTTTCCGAGTATTTGGATCATCTGTCACACGTCTCGACTCTGGTCAGGCCTACTCCCGTACCTGAGAACCTGCTAACCGATCGAGCTGACGAACCCGTGATGGGTACAGCCCTTGCGGGGAACGCTGAGGTCATTTGCACGCGGGACGCACACTTCTTCACTGAGCAGGTGCAACGATTCAGCGCAGCGCGAGGCATTCAAATCCTGACCGACTTGGAATTGCTCCGCTTGCTCCAACGATAGCGCTGGAATGTCCCGACCTTTTTGTTCCCGGCGCTCAAGAGTCGAGGTAACTTCACTACGCGGGCTGGGCTTCACCCACTACGCCCGCGGGCAAGGTGATTCGAA
>JASHTZ010000793.1 GCA_030040295.1 Terriglobia bacterium
TGACAGTTCCAAAGGCAATTGATGCTCAAGAGAATCGGGCCATCGACTCTCTGGATAAGCTGAAGGGCACAGCCTTTGACGGTCGCTTCGCTCGCGAGATGGTCATGAGGCATGAGCATGACATCGCCGTTTACAAGCGGGAAGCGACTGACGCTAAGGATCCGAACATCAAAGCTTATGCCCAGCAAGCCCTGCCGGCGTTGCAGAAGCACCTGGAGGACGCCCAAGGGTTGGAAAAAGCACGAGGCTAATTACTTTCCGGTGGATTGAGGTTGATTCCCATCGCTTCTTGCCAGCTTGCGCAGATTGTCCAAGGCTTCATCTTTGCTGTTGGCGCTCAAGGCGCTTTGCAATGCGTCGAGCGTGGGTTTTAACGCGCGTTCCCTGGAAAGATAAATCTGATACATGAGCGGGTAATACTTTGTGTAGGTCTCATCAAACGCCAGTCCCGCGTTATTGAGGACTGCCGGGCAGCGGTTGAAGGAAGTGGATTCGGGCGTGATGGCCGTGCATTCCTGCTTTAAATCGTCAAAGTCCTGCTGCTTTTGCGCCAGCGCATCGCTCTCCGAGATTCGCCCGGCGTGAAAATTGATGTATAACTGGCGCAAGCGGGCGAAGGAGCGGTTCACAATTTCCGCCTTGCGGTCGAAAATCTCCGGTTCGCGTTGCAGGTTGATGTAGACCTGGGAATTCACGCCGAATTTTTCGCGAGCCACTTCCGCACCGGTCAAAAAGCCCGCCAAAGTGGCTGAGGCCTCGCCGAATTCCGCCGGTAGATTTTTCAACTCCTTGCTGGAATGAAAGTCCTCGTGGGGGACGACCACCAGGAAGCGTTCCACCGACTCATGCGCGAGAGAAGCGGAGAGTAGCGACTTGCCGTTGCCCACGGCCTCCAGGGGATAAAAGAACACATCGTAGTTGTGCGGATCAAGCGGGCAACCGGCTTCCGTTCCCGCAATGAGCTGAAGTTTTTCATAGGAATCGGGAAGCTCAAATTTGCCGGTGAAGTAACACCGGTAGGAAACCGCACTTTCCGTCGTCTGCTTCTTGAAGTTTTTCGTCCTGCGGAAGCCCAATTTTCGTTCCAAGCGCTTGACGGCCGTCACCAAATCCTGGGAATTATCGCTGCCAGGATTCTGGGGAGTGGCGCCAGCCGATGCCAGGACCGAGGGGAGTAAGAGGATTGCAACAAAAAGCAGGCACAATACAGATCTGCGCACGGATGGAGATAGTAATCGACGGAGAAGAATAGGGGAAAAGTTCTTGTTACGAGCCTTCACCATTACATCTAACCATATTTTGAAGTTCCCCAGTGGACTCCTTTGTGCATTGATCACCCCCAACGCACTGAGGTAGAGCGATGTGCACCCAAGGTTTCTCAGCGCCTCGGTGGCTCAGTGGTCATCCTCCGAATAAATTTCGTCACGCACAGCCACGAAGTTATTTCGTAGTCATAGCACCCACGCGGTTCTAGGAGATTTTCCATTGCGCGGCCACCACGCGCGAATCGGTCATCAGGTCGCGCAGAAAAGGCGGGGTTTCTGCAATCTCGCTTCCACGCCAACCCAATCGGAATTGCATTTCGCGCCGCCGGGTTTCGCTGAGGTAGGCGACGGATATCAGATTGACCCGGTAGCCGGCTTTTCGTGCGGTGGCCCGAATCTCCTCCTGCTGAGGCTCATCGTGTTCTGTGGTCAAGAGCAGCGTGCCGTGCTTCTCCTGGATCTTGCTGTAGTCAAGCCTGCGCAGGCCGGACAGAGCGAACAATCCAAGGGCAGAAGCTGCCACTCCTAAGCCGATTTGCCCACCCCCAAAGCAGAGACCCACGACGGTAACGAACCAGAGCGTGGCGGCCGTGGTAACTCCCAGCACCAGATTATCGCGGCGCAGAATGGCTCCGGCGCCGATGAATCCGACGCCCGTCAAGATGCCGAGGGGCAAGCGCATCAGATCAAGCACCACAAAGGAGTCCGCGTGCTTCCCATTCGAAGCCATGAGCAGATTGGCTTGAATCATGGCGATCGCAGCCGCCAGACATACCAGGATGGTGGTACGGAATCCGGCCGCACGCCCGTGCTCACCGCGGTCCAGGCCCATCAGGCCTCCCGCCAAAGTTGAGAGCGCCAGGCGGAACGCGACGTCATGCCAGGTAATCGTTACGGGCATTGATTCTCTCCTTCAGGTTAGATGTGCAGAAAGCCCCAGGGCGGCGATTCAAGAAGCTGATGAGTAAACATAAGGGGAAACTCTATTTCTCAGTCCACGGTGAGTGGCCTCATCATCCTCGACACTTCCATCTTTATTGATTATCTGCGTTCCGGGAGGCATGAACCGCGCATGGAATCGCTCACTTTCGCTCGCTCTCTCAGGTTGAGCTACGTTCGGGGATTACGCTAGCTCTTGTGCGTCTTGATCTCATCGTACAGAACCAGCGAGAACACCACGAGAATCCAAACGGGGAAGATTCCCATTCCGGGAATGGCTTCCATCAGCAGGCCGGGCAGAAGCGCCCACCTTCGGCCGAGAATCAGGAAGAGCGCGGCTGCGGTTCCCAGGTCAAGCGCCCACTGGACGGGGGGAAGAAAATCGGTCCACATGGCGAGAAAATCCGAGAGTGCCGCCGCGCCAAATGCCAGGGCAATTCGCTTGCGGGAATAATGCTTGATGGGAATGGTCGCGCGCCCTGGGATGACGATCGCAGGCCGATTTTCGGAATTCACCAGCAAATTGTTTCCGCCCATTCTCAATTCTCCTTGAATCACATCGTGCCACACCCAGGCGAGTTCGGCAAGAAGAGCCTTCCGCCGGTTGGGAGCCACGGGATCACCTTAAGAATAAGATGTGCAGCAGTCTACCCGGGTTGGGTAGCGCCTCATTATGCCTCTAGTGGCGGTCCCGTCTGGGCAGGACCACAGTAGGCGAGTGCCATGGCAAACCCCTACTCTTGGAAGGTCATAGAGCGCCGCTACAACAAAACGCCATAATACCGGTGTGCTACACTGGGGCCTGGCGTGTCTGCCATGTGCGGGGAGAACGGCGATGGGTGGCCATTACAAGAGGTTATGGCATGGAGTGCTGGCGCTCCTGCTGGCCGGAACGCTTTGGCCCGCACAGGCATTGAACCCTTGGGAGCAATTGCCTCCTACTCCGTCACTGCCCAGGCCGAAGAGCACCGGCATGGTGCCGGCGAACGGCGTGCGCATCTGGTATGCGATTTTTGGCCAGGGCGCGCCGGTGATTTTGCTGCACGGCGGGATGGCCAACTCGAATTATTGGGGGCTGCAGATTCCCGCGCTCGCCTCGCACTATCAAGTCATCGCCATCGACAGCCGCGGGCACGGCCGGAGCACGTGGGACTACCGGCCGATCAGCTACCACCTGATGGCGTCGGACGTGATTGCGGTGATGGACGCTCTGTACATTTCCAAAGCCGCGCTGGTGGGTTGGAGCGACGGCGCCATCATCGGGCTCGATATCGCCATCCATCAACCCGAGAGACTGACGAAGCTGTTTGCCTTTGGCGCAAATTCAAACCTTGACGGCGTGAAGAGCGCGGAGGGAAGCGCGGTCTTCGCCGAGTATGACGCCCGGACTCGAGTGGAATATCAAAATATTTCCGCGGCTCCGGCGGATCTCGATCGGTTTACCCAAGCCATGAACAAAATGTGGAACTCCGAACCGGACTTTTCCGACTCGGACCTGCGCAGCATCAAAGTTCCCACCTGGATTGTCGACGGCGAATACGATGAAATCATCAAGCGCGAAGATACCGACCGAATGGCCCGCCTGATCCCCGGCGCGCGCGAACTGATTCTGCCCCGCACCAGCCATATGGCGTTCCTGCAGGACCCGGAGCAATTTAATCGCGCCCTGCTGAGTTTTCTTTCGGAGAAGTAAAATCCGGAAGAGCTGAACCAGAGAGCACACCGAGGTTCACGGCGAAACTACTTTGCGGATGTCCTAATGAACAGGCAAGGGATATAATGATTCTATGAAGCGAGCACACGAGGAGTACAATTTTACCGTCCTTTATGAGCCAGCCGAGGAAGGAGGCTACGTGGTAAGATGTCCCTCCCTCCCCGGTTTAATAACTGAAGGGGACACACTGGACGAAGCAAGAGCAATGGCCGAAGACGCGATCCGGGCGTATTTGGAAAGCCTCCGAAAGGACGGCCTGCCTGTTCCAGAAGACAAGAAACTTGCTCTCCAACCTGTCAAAGAGGAAGTGAAGGTAGTCCTCGAAGTGGCATGAGCCAACGCTTGCCATCCCTCAAGCCTCGGGAAGTACTCAGGGCTTTAACGCGGGCAGGATTCTTTGTGCACCACGTTTCTGGAAGCCACTACATTTTGAAGCACCCTGGGCAACCGGCCCGCAGAGTTACTCTCCCCTTTCACAACAAGGACCTTAAGCGCGGAACGCTGATGGCGATCATTGACGAGGCTGGCCTGACCATGGACGGATTTATGGAACTCCTCTGAGATCTGGCCTTCGTGTCATCTTCCTTATGCTGGCCAACACAGAGGTCTACTGCAGGATGTTCGCCGCCTCACCTTGGTGATACTGGTTTAACTGGATGATTGGTCCATCCTTCAACTTCAGTTCCCAATTTGGTCCACTCTTCTTAACATGAAACTTGACGTGGTGGTTAGAGTCCCTACTCAGTGCGCCCCAGCTCTGTTCAACCAACCGATGGTCGAGAACAAAATCGACAACCTGACCTTCGGTGGTTTCACAAAGCAATACGACAAAGTAAGGCTGCTTGTCAGGCAAGCCCAACCACCATGGATACGTTCGTTCCGGCGCTTCACTTGCGTAGGGGATCCCAATGGTTTTGCCGGACGGGGTCTGGTAAGTCACCTCTCCGAGGCGTCGTAACCGAACACCAAGATTTCGCAGAGCGTTTCCCACCCAATTGTCGCGAACTTCTCGACCTCTCTCACGGCTTCCAGCCTTTCGCGAACCCTGTTTCCGCGCCTCTATGGAAGACCTCGATGACGTGCTGCCTGCAACATTCACTATGGGTTGCTCCATTTTTTTCAGCTCCTCCTTGATGTGGTCCACGTCAGCCTCCAGACCCTTTATTGTTTCAATTGCCGAGTCGCAACGTTTCGCAAGACTCGCCAACCTTGCAACTTGATCGGTAAGCCCTTTTTTCGCAGAGTCAGCAATCTTGCCAAAAATAGCTTGTCGAAGCTGTTCGATTACTGCCGGGTCAGACATGACCACCTCATTCTAATTGAGATAACCATAAGTTAAGATAGCCATTGTAGAACACAATGTCAAAGGTTTTTGGATAGGAGACCGGGCTACGTGAGATTGCAAGGAAATCACAAACGACGATGGCTCAATGGCCGCCGCCCGTCAATTCCCGCACGATGTCTCCCACAAATCCCTTGGCGTCGCCGAAGAGCATGAGGGTTTTATCCTCGTAGTAGAGCGGGTTAGCGATGCCGGCGAAGCCCGGGCTCATGCTGCGCTTGATAACCATCACGGTGCGGGCCTTATCGACTTCGAGAATCGGCATGCCGTAGATGGGGCTGCCCTGGTCGGTCTTGGCGGCGGGATTGGTGACGTCATTGGCGCCGATGATCAGCACGACATCGGTCTGCGGGAATTCCGGATTGATGGCATCCATATCCATCAGGCGGTCGTAAGGAATGTCGGCCTCGGCCAGCAGCACGTTCATGTGGCCGGGCATGCGGCCGGCGACGGGGTGAATGCCGAACTTTACGTCGATGCCTTTCTTCGTCAGAATGTCGAATAGCTCGCGCACCTTGTGCTGGGCCTGGGCCACGGCCATTCCATAGCCGGGAACGATCGCCACTTTGCTCGCAGCACCCAGAATGGCGGCGGCTTCCTCCGCCGTGGCGCTGCGCACGGTACGCTCTTCCTTGACTGCTGCCGCGGATGCCTGCACCTGGCCGAAGGCTCCGAACATCACGTTAGTGAAGGAGCGGTTCATCGCCTTGCACATGATCACGGAAAGGATGAAGCCCGAGGAGCCGTCGAGCGCCCCGGCCACCACCAGAACCTTGTTGTTCAGCACAAAGCCGAGAAGAGCCGCGGAGAGGCCGACATAGGAGTTGAGGAGGGAAATAACCGTCGGCATGTCCGCGCCGCCGATGGGGGTGACGAGCAATACGCCGAAAACCAGCGACACTACGATCATCGCGGGAAAAAGCTGCCGCGCACCGGGATGAATCATCAACCAGATGGCAATCACGATCGCCGCCCCCAGCACCGACAGGCTGACGATGTTTTGACCTTTGTAAGTTATGGGCCGCTGGGGCAGGACTTCCTGCAACTTGCCCGCGGCAATCAGGCTGCCGGTAAGGCTGAGCGAGCCGATGATCACTTCCAGGGCGATTTCTACCATCTCAAATTTCGAGATGTTGGGGACGCGCACGTAATACTCGGCAATGCCGATCATGGCTGCGGCCAGCGCGCCGAACGCGTGGCTCATGGCCGTCCGCTGCGGCACGGCGGTCATGGGCACCAGACCGAGGGGGATGCCAACAATCGCCCCGACCACCAGCGCCACGATAATCCACTTGTATTCAATGACTTGGTAATCGCAGAGCGTCGCGATGACGGCCAGAGCCGCGCCGAACTCACCCGCGAACACGCCATGCCGCGCCGTGGCCGGCGAACTCAGCCATTTGAGCGCCAAGATGAAGAGCACAATGGCGACAATGTAAGCAAGATCGATGAGTTGCTGCTGTAGGATATGGTTCATAGTTTCTTGGCTGCTAAACTTGGATTAAGGCGGCGGGGCAAACCCACCCCGAGACGCGCCCGGTTCATCGTTTTTTGGGCTTGCTGAGCTTGAACATGCGCAACATGCGGTCGGTAATCAGGAATCCTCCCACCATGTTGCTGAAGGCCGCAGCCACCGCCACCGCTCCGAGGACGGTGGAAAGGGTGCTTGAGTGCCGGCCCGCGATAATAATGGCCGCCACCACCACGATCGCGTCCAGAGCGTTGGTCAGCGCCATCAGTGGGGTGTGCAGCAAGGGCGAGACACGCTTGATTACTTCAAATCCGATGAAGCCGGCCAGCACGAAAACGTACAGGCAGTCGATAAGGATGCCGTACTGAGATGCTCCACTGGGCATAATCGCCTCCTCCTTGTCAAGTATCAGGCATGATGTGTTCAGGAAAGCGCCACAAATCGTAAACCGAAACGCGAAAGGTTCTTTCCTGACACCTGGCACCTATGTCTTTAGCGCCTCCAACAGCGGCAGCGAGAAGAACTCCCGCACACGAGCGTTCACAACCTCACCGGCGCGCGTCAGCAAAGTATCTCGCGTAATTTCATCTTCAAGATTCAATTGCAGCTTCCCCTCCTTCCCGAGGTGAAGCAGGAAAGCGGTAAGATTCTTGGCGTACATGTGGCTGGCGTGGTAGGGCACCGTGCTGGCTACATTAATGTAACCGATAATGGTCACCCCATGCTCGATAATGCGCTGGCCGGCTTTGGTGAGTTCGCAGTTGCCGCCGCGCTCAGAGGCCAAATCGACAATAACGGAGCCGGGAGCCATGCGCTCAACCATTTCCTTGGTCACCAGTACGGGAGGCTTCTTTCCCGGAACCACGGCGGCGGAGATCACCACGTCGCTTTCCGCCACGACGTTTCCCAGCAATTCACGTTGGCGCTGGAAGAATGACTCATCCTGCTGCCGCGCGTAGCCGCGCGCGTCCTGAGCGTCCTTGGCCTCGATGGGCAATTCCACGAAGCGCCCGCCCAGGCTCTGCACCTGCTCCCGGGCAGCGGGACGCAAATCGTATGCGGAGGCCACAGCGCCCAGCCGCCGCGCCGTGGAAATGGCCTGGAGGCCGGCCACTCCCGCGCCGATGATGAAGACGCGTGCAGGGGTAATGGTGCCTGCTGCTGTCGTCAGCATGGGAAACATGCGCGGCAAGCGGTCCGCTGCCAGCAGCACGGCCTTGTAACCGCAAATCGTGGCCATGGAAGAAAGCGCGTCCATGCTCTGCGCGCGGGTGATGCGCGGCATGAGCTCAACGGAAAAGGAAGTGACACCTGTCGCCGCGAGCTGATTGGCGGATTCGATCGAGCCGAAGGGACGGTGAAAGCCGATCACCACCTGGTCACGGCGAAACAGCCCGAGATCGTCTTTGCCCGTCGCGTCATTCGACCCGAAGCTCAAGACTTGCACGATAATATCCGCAGATTTGAAAACCTCAGCGCGCGAAGCGGCAAGTTTGGCGCCCTTCCCGGCGTACTCCGCGTCGGGATAAGCGGCGCTCGTTCCTGCGCCAGCCTCCACCAACACCTGGAAACCGGCCTTCAACAGGTTGGGAACAACCACCGGTACCAGCGCTACGCGACGCTCGCCGGGAAAGGTTTCCTTGGGAACACCAACGATCATTTGAACCCCCTCCTTATAATTGGACCCCCTGCTTATATGATGACCGGAATTGATATTACGATTTGGGAATCTCTTACGGGAAGCGTAAAGTGAATTCCTCGTTTTCGCCAAGTTTCATTTTACTCGTAGGAATCAACGCCAAGCCGCGACCGAAACAGCTTTTTACCCGGAAGACTGTGGCGCGATAACGCCTGCCGCCCGAGGCTTCAATCTCCATCTCTTCACCCGAGTGCTTCAAAAGCAGATACCCCAGCCGTGGACCATCGGCCTTGCTTCGCTGATGAAAGACGATTGCCTGCACTCCCAGCTTCTGTTCGTTGAAGGATTCCATTACGCTACAGATTATCGGGCGGTTGCCAGCGTTGGGTGGGGGAGCTTGCGCAGGCGCGGCAATTGAGGGAGCGGAAATCGGGATGGAAAGAATTATGGCAAGTGCGATTGCTGAGAAGAGAAGACGCTTCAGCATTTTGTCCTCGCTGGGTCATTGGCCCGTTGCTTTTAATCAGCCGCTGGCGGGCAATAGGGTATCAAAAACTGCGTCCCCAGTTAAAAAGTAGGTTGTGGGCGAGCATCAGATTTTCTTATGGAGACGAAAAAAACTGTTGCAATTGCGGAAATGTTAAGCTAGTATTTCGGATTGCCAGTACGAAGGCGGACGAAGTGATTAGGGCGCGGTTGGTTTTAGGATTCAGCCGAGCTTGAATTTGCACTCCACATCGTCTCGGTTGAAAATCCCTGGAGGTCGATACGCGAAAGGCTTTCGATTAAGGGTTTGAAGCACGTGGGTCCCAGCATTAAATCCTCCCGCCTGTTTCAATCCCCGAAGCTCAAAGCATTCGAACCCGGTGGCCGCAAAGGCGCACGAGGTGCGTTGTGCGTTTCGAAGCGGGGCGCTGTAGATTCGAGCAAGGATGTTGAGCTTGGTTTCACCCTTTGAGAGGGGGAATCAATCCCAGCATCCTAGCGGTGCCGTCGAATGACGGGCGCAAGGTTGCAGGATGGGGCTCAGGGAGGCGCGAGTCGGCTCTGGGTACCTGAGGATCTTTGAAAACTGAATAGTGTGGCGTCTACCTAAGTAGTTGCAGTTGTCAGTGTTTTGTTCCGGTTCTCAGGAGTTACCCGGAAGGGTACCTACAGGGGATCGAGGGTGAAATCTGGCGGCTGCGCGCTGTCCGGGATTGGATCCGGGCAGTGAGAGAAGGCGGGTCTGCCAAAAGGCGGTTGACGGCCAGCAGTCGAAACAGCCAGCAGTTGAGGGTATTTAGGGCCTTTGCTGTGAACTGTTAGCTGCAAGCTGCAAACTGCGCTGATGTTTTGAGCAGATCATATGGTCAAGCTACTAAGGGCGTACGGTGGATGCCTTGGCGCTAGACGGCGATGAAGGACGTGGCTACCTGCGATAAGCCTCGGATAGGGGGAAGCACCCTTTGACCCGGGGATCTCCGAATGGGGAAACCCTGCCGGGAAAAACCCGGCAACGGCCCGCTGAATCCATAGGCGGGTGCGAGCCAACCCAGGGAAGTGAACCATCTCAGTACCTGGAGGAAGAGAAAGCAACCGCGATTCCGCTAGTAGCGGCGAGCGAAAGCGGACGAGCCCAAACCCAGTCTTCCATATTGCGCCATTGAATCATTGAGTCATTCAATCATTAGAAGGGTGAATTGGAAGAGGTCCTTCAATGAATCGATGACCCGATGGATCAATGACTCAATATGGAGGGCTGGGGGTTGTAGGGCGTGCGCCGGTTCAGAGCCGGAGAGTTATCAATCCAGCGGCTAGTCGAACGGCCTGGAAAGGCCGGTCATAGAGTGTGATAACCACGTAGACGAAAGCTGACTGGACTCTCGCGCGCGTTCCTGAGTACCGCGGGGCACGAGAAACCC
>JASHTZ010000070.1 GCA_030040295.1 Terriglobia bacterium
TCCTTGCCTCAACCTCCGAGGTCTATGGTGATCCCGATGTGAGTCCCCAGACGGAGGATTATTGGGGCCACGTCAACCCCATCGGCCCGCGCAGCGTCTACGATGAGGCAAAGCGATTTTCGGAAGCCATGGCGATGGCTTACGCCCGCGAACATAATGTAAGAATCCGGATCGTCCGCATCTTCAATACCTACGGCGAGCGTATGAGGCCGGACGATGGCCGGGCCCTTCCAAATTTTCTCACCCAGGCGTTGCAAAACAAACCCGTCACCGTCTATGGCGACGGAATGCAGACACGGAGTTTTTGTTATGTGGGTGACTTGATCGAGGGCATCTACAGGCTCCTCCTTTCCCCGCAAACCGGTCCGATCAATTTGGGAAATCCCGAGGAAGTTACTCTCCTGGAGCTGGCGAAGCTGGTGATTGAGAAAACCATGAGCAGCAGCAGGATTATTTTTGAACCGCTCCCGGTCGATGATCCCATCCGGCGCCGGCCAGACATCTCGAAAGCTTCCGTTTTTCTGAATTGGGAGCCGACGGTAGGACTTCAGGAAGGCCTTAAACGCATCATCCCTTATTTCAAGTCCCAACTCGCGATGTTCCCGGCACGCTCCACCTCGTCCAGCTAGACCCTGAACCCACACAGAAGGCCTGTCTTCAAAACCGTAACACGGAGTCCAAAAAATGTTCATCGCGCGGCGAGAACTTCTCATCAAAATCTTGAAGCTTTTCGACCTTTTGGTCATGGTCCTGGCTTTCATGCTGGCTGCCCTCCCGGTTGCGAATCGGGGTGAAGCGTCGACCTTTGCCGATTTCCTCTCCATGCGGATTAAGGTGGAGAACTTCATCCTTTTCTTCGTCTTCCTTGCCTTGTGGCACGTGATGTTTGCCTCCTGGCGGCTCTATGGTTCGCAGCGGCTGGTGCCGAGGAGTTCAGAAATCTTGAATATTTTGCGCGCCACAACCCTGGGTACGCTGGGCATTGCCGGGATGTGCCTGGTGTTTTCCGTCAAGATGGCAACCCCGAGCTTCCTGGTAAGCTTTTGGCTCATTGCCACTTCGGCGACGATCGGGTGCCGTTTTTTCTTGCGGCTTTTCCTCGAACGAGTCAGACGCCGGGGCCGGGGGTTGCGCCACATTCTCTTTGTAGGAACACATCGGCGCGCCGTGGCATTCGCGCGCAAGCTCGAATCGCGCGCGGAATCCGGTTACAGAATAGTGGGTTTTGTTGACGAACCCTGGAGCGGTCTGGAAGAATTCCACCGCAGCGGCTACCCCTTGGTTTGCGACTTCGAGCGCCTGGCGGAATACCTGCGCAGGGCCGTCGTCGACGAAGTGGTCGTTGGACTTCCCTTGAGCTCCTTTTACGAGCGTGCCTCGGCCATCGCCGCGCTTTGTGAGCTGCACGGCATTGTCGTGCGTTTTCTCCCCCGCATTTTCGATCTAAAAATCGCGAAGCCTCATGCCGAGGAGTTTGAAGGGGATTCGCTGATTACCCTCTCCACGGGCCCGATCGAGGGGTGGCCGGTGGTTTGCAAGCGCATTCTTGACTTTACAATCGCCCTGCTTCTGCTTCTGGCGCTCGCACCGCTCCTTGCGGTTGTTGCCGTTCTCATTAAATTGACTTCCGCCGGACCTGCCTTTTTCACCCAGGAAAGGTTGGGATTGAATAAGCGGCGATTTCGCATTTACAAGTTCCGCACGATGGGTGTTGGTGCTGAAAAACAACAGGCGAAGCTCGAACGCTTCAACGAACTCAGCGGGCCCGTCTTCAAAATAAAACACGACCCGCGGGTGACGCCTCTCGGCAGAATTCTGCGAAAGGCCAGCATCGATGAACTCCCGCAGTTGTTTAATGTGCTGAAAGGCGAAATGAGCCTGGTGGGTCCGAGGCCTCTTCCCGTGAGGGATTACGAAGGTTTCGATCAGGATTGGCACCGCAGGCGGTTTAGCGTCCGCCCGGGCATTACCTGCTTGTGGCAGATTTCGGGCAGGAATTCCATCGGTTTCGATAAATGGATGGAATTGGACATGCGCTACATCGATGAATGGTCGCTCTGGCTGGACTTCCGTATTCTTGCCGGAACGATTCCCGCAGTCCTGCGTGGTTCCGGGGCGGCTTAGATCTGATTTCAATTCTCAAGGAGTTGAACGACCCTGTGCAAAACCTGACCGATGCGCCCGCAAAGCCGAGGGAAGTGGATGGTTATTCCTCGCGGGGAAGTGGATTTTGGTTTCGCAACGGTGCGACCGCTGAAATCCGCCGGAGAGTTGGCGCGGCTTTGGACATGAATCCGGACGTCATTGAAGTTGACCGGACTTGCCTCAGCCGGTCGGGTTCGGCGATGCGCTGCTCAGGGCGGATCGGGAAGAAACGCTTCAGCGCCAAAACTTACCTGTTTGATCAGTACCAGTTTCCCTCGTTGTTTGTCCTGCCGGGCGAGGAATTGCACCGCCCGGAGGAGGTTTTTCGTCCGATTGAAGAGCAGATCACCATCGAATGGAAAGGAATTCACCAGATGCGGTCAGTGGTGGGGAGCCGCAACTGTCCCACACCGTTGGGTTATACGCTTGAAGGACGGACCTTGGTGTTCGAGGAAGTAAGTGGCATGGGCGTTGACCGCCTGACGCGCCGGGCATGGCCGTGGAAGGTGCGGCTAAAATCCGCCGAAGCCGCGCTATTCCACGCCGGTGCGTGGTTGAGGAATCTTCATCAATCGTCCTCGCGGAAATGGGAGACGGTGTTTCCCATCGAAGTACTTCAGCAAGGCCGCCGCATGTTCGACTTAAGGACTGCGGAATCGGCATACCATGAGCGCCTCTCCCTGCAGGCATTGGAGGCGGCATGCCGGCAGATCGGTCCGCGCACTCCGATTCGCGTCTCAGTCTCGATGAATCTGGGAGAATTTTCACTGCAAAATTTGCTTTGGGATGGGGAAAAGGAACATCTCTGGGTTATGGACTTCGGGCTCACCTCCTACCGCTCAACCCTTCACGACCTCAGCACGATGGTTTATGACTTGCGGAGGCGATTGTTTCATCCACTTACTTCGCCGCGGGTCATTCGCCGGTTTGAACAATCCTTCTGGACGGGGTATGGAAGCATTGCGGCAAATCTGCGATTGCTTGTGAATGCTGTTGCTACCTACTGCCTGTTCGATCAGAGCCTGCCAAGCATTTGCAACGCGTACCCCCGGCGAAATTTCGCGGGACGCATCAGGTCCACCGTCTACAGACGCCTCTTCCAACCCTTCATGATCTCTCGCATCCTGCGAGCACACTAATACCGCGCGAATGGCTGACATTTCTTTCGCAAACCAATCCACCAACAAAATACAGATGGATGAAAGTCCTCATCACGAGTGGCCTCTTCGCCACACCCGGAGTGCAGGAAGTGTCGTGTGGCTCCGGAAGGGGTTCCTGGCGATCATGGATCAGGGGATCCTGTCTGGGGCAAACTTTCTTGTTGCCATCCTGCTGGCCCGGTGGCTGACCCCCGAGTCGTATGGGTCATACGCACTGGCCTTTGAGATTTTCCTGCTGGTGGCGGTCATCTACGGCGCGCTGATTCTTGAACCCATGAGCGTTTTTGGCGCCTCGGTTTATGGGGGAAATCTCGTCAGTTATTATGGAAAGCTTCTCCGCATCCATTGTGTGGTGTCCTCGGTGATGGTGGTTTTGCTCTTTGTCGTAGCCGGCATTTTACATGCGATGAAGCCCGCAAGCTTGCTTCCTGATCCGCTGGTTGCCGTCGCTATCGCCACGCCTTGTTTGCTGTTGTTCTGGTTGGCTCGCCGGGGTTTCTACGTGGTGTTCATGCCGCGAAAGGCTCTTGCCGGTTCTTGCATTTATTCGGCCTTGGTCGTTGCAGGTGTGGCCGTGCTATATAAACTCAGGTGTTTGTCCGCCACGTCCGCATTCCTGCTTTTGGCCGCAGGCTCATTGGTAACCGGGCCATTGATGTTTCGCTGGCTTAAGCCAAAATTGGTGGCTAAAGCCCCGGAAATTCGCCTCCGTGATATTTGCCGGAGGCATTGGACCTATGGCCGCTGGGCGGTCGCCAATTCATTGGTCATTTGGCTCTCCTTGGCTATTTATTATCCCTTGCTGGGCAGCTTTTATACACTGGCGGATGCGGGAAAATTCAAGGCGCTGATGAATTTTGCCTCGCCGATCGGCCAAGCGTTGTTCGCGCTTTCCATGCTGACCCTGCCCTATGTCTCAAGAGAGCACCACGCGGATGGCAATGTGGTGGCCAATCGTCTGGTCTGGCGTTTGACTTTTTATTTTATGGGAGGCGCTTGTCTGTACTGGGTTGTCGTGCTCCTTCTGCGAAACCCGGCATTGCACCTCCTTTATGGCGGAAAATTTGGGGAAATCGTCACCCTGCTTCCTTGGGTCGCCTTGGGGTCGGTTCTCAGGATGTCCGCCGTTGCGCCGGAGATTGTTCTCAAAGCGATGCACTCACCCGCGAGTGCTTTCGTTGCTTACTCCGCGGCATGCGTTGTCGCAATTCTTGTGGGAGTGCCTTGCACGCGAAAGTATGGACTGACCGGCGCACTGTTGGCATGGGTCCTTTCAAGCGCCACAGCGCTGGGAGCAGCAATCGTTATGATTCGCCGGAAATCAAGTCGATTGAGTACCACGCCATATGAATCCACCAGCGCACTAGTGGTGGCGGAGCAATCTCCCCAAAAGGTTGGAGTGCTTGAGACGGAGATTTCGCAATTAATAGGTTGACTCCATCCCCCTGTGGGGGGAATTCCCATGAAGGTTCTCCTGGTTGGGTCAATTATGCCCCCCGATGCCAGCATCAAGGTTCCAGTCAAAACCGCTCTTCAGACCGTACCCAGTTTGGGCTGGGCGATTCGCAGACTTTCATACGAGCCCGCAGAAAGGCTGCGCATGGGCCGGGCCGCGTGGGAGTTTGCCAGGACCCAGACTTGGGCACACCGGGCTGATATCATGTCAGGACTGTACGAAGGAGTTGCGCGCAAGCAGAACGCATCCGGCGAAGCGGACAAGCAATTTGCGGCCTAACACTCTTTGGCGCAAAAATCTCAGACAATTTGTCCGAAGTCGATCTTCCGACTTGGTCATCAAGCCAATTCATGAGCATTCCACCGGCACTCCGGCAATCACCCCTCGTGAGCCCACAGATAGAAGTCTCAGTGCCTCCACCACCGCCTGTGCAATCCACAGCGGAGAAAGACGTTCACACTCTTGCCTCTGGCGTGGGAGTAGTTTTGGCGGGCAGGACCCTGGGGCGGTTCCTTCGCCTCCTCGTGGATATAACCCTGGCGCGCATCCTGGCTCCCACAGCTTTCGGGCAATACGCGATTGGGTGGACCATTACGCGGATTGTGACGCTGGTATCTCCCCTAGGACTGGACGACGGCGTAATACGCTTTGGATCTCTGCATCGCCATCGCGACAAAGCGGTTGTGAAGGGGGTTATTCAGGAATCCATTTGGATGTCGCTGGCCACGGGCTTGTTACTCGGGGTGGTGTTTTATCTGGCGGCTCCCTGGTTGGGAGAATCGAAATTTCACAGCGCGGGAATCACTACAGTTTTCAAATGGTTCGCACTTACTTTTCCGCTGATCTCTTGTTTGCGGGTTGCCGCGGCGGCAACGCAGATATCTCAGCGTATGAAGTTCTCAGTTTATGCGGAAGAGGTGAGCCAATCCGCGCTGGCTCTCATTTTGATTATCGTCTTTTATTTCTTCGAGTGGGGTCTGAACGGGGCACTTGCGGCGATTGTTCTTTCGTGGGGGGTTTCACTGGTTCTCGGCCTCCATTATGTGCGCCATCTGTTTCCCGAAATTGTTTCCAAGCAGGTTCAGCCAAAGTTTCTCGGCAAGGAATTGATCCTGTTTTCGCTCCCTGCGAACCTAGCGATCGTGTGCGGCATGATCCTCATTTGGGTGGACCGGCTCTTCGTCGGGTATTTCCGTTCCGCGGCCGAGGCTGGCACCTACCACGCCGCGTCGCAGCTTTCCATCGCGCTGGCAATCATCTTGAGCGCTTTCGGAGCCATGATGTCGCCCATGACCGCTGACCTCTATCACCAGGGGAAGGTGCAAAGGCTGGAAGAGATGTTTCGTGTAAGCACCAAGTGGTCTCTGTATTTGAGCATTCCAGTTTTCCTCATTATGTGCGCTGTTCCTTCACAAATCATGACGGTGGCGTTTGGAAAGGACTACGTCATCGGCGCCGCGGTGCTGCCCATCCTGGGTTTCGGACAACTGTTGAATGCAGGAACGGGAACCACAGGTCCTGTGCTGGTGATGACGGGCTACCAGAAGGCGATATCCCTCCTCACCGCCGCGACCATGGTTACAAATATCATCCTCGGATTTCTTCTAGTGCCCCGATGGGGAATGCTGGGAGCCGCGATCGGAACAGCCTTTACCGTGGGAATGTTGTCCATCGCTTCTATTCTGCTCATCAAGCGCCTTTTGGGAATCTGGCCATACGATAAACGGTATCTCAAAGGGCTCATTGCCACGAGCCTGGCAGGAGCGGCCTTGTTGCTGCTGCGATTGGTTCCGCTGCACAATGCAGTCTTGGCGCTCGCTGTGAATATCATTGTTGCCATGGGATTGTTTGCAGGCACCCTCGCCATTCTCGGCCTGGATCGTGAAGACCGCGAATTCGTTAAATTGATCATTGCCCGCATAAGATAGCGATGTTCCAATCAAATAATTATCAAATTCGATCGAATTCCAACGGCAGGGGCTGGGGTTTGATTGCTCTCGGCCTCGCGGTTCTAGGCGCCGTGACAACGGCGGGAATCCTGGCCCTCGCCATGCACCTCCGGCCCGGTGGGGGATTGGCCCTTTGGGGAGTCCTTGCCGCCCCTGTTGTTTTGATCGTTGCGTTTGCTGTAATTCGCCAGGGCGCCGGCCATGCGTGGGCGTTCTTTTCCTCTTCGCTTCGATGGTGGCACATTCTCTGGATGCTGGCATTTGCGAGCGCCCTGGTGTTCCGGATCCGGACGGTAAACGACATCGCTTCGGACCCTCTGGACGCGTGGGCAATCTATCGTGTGGTCGTTGACATGTTGGTGGCTTTTAGCCTGCTCGGAATTCTTGCCGTGCGGCGGATTCACTGGTTGGGATCGATGTTCCGCGGAGTGATTGGAGCTCTGACAATCTTCGGGTTGGTGGAAGTGGCCTCGACGGTGTGGTCCGTCTATCCGTCCTGGACGCTTTACAAGTCACTTGAATACCTTGCTGACGTTGCCTTGCTCGCGGCGATTCTCGAGTCGGTGAGCTCGATTAAAGACTACCGAAAGTTTTTCAATTGGACCTGGGCGCTTTATGGCGTGCTGCTGCTCAGTGTCTGGATGGGTGCGGTCATTTGGCCGAATGCGGCCCTGCATGGTCAATATGTTGGAAGAGGGGCCGAGCTCGGGCTGCGCTTGGAAGGGGTGTTGCCCGCTTTAAGCTCCAACGATGTGGGAACCTTCGCAGGAATCATCGTGCTCATATGCCTCGCCCGGTTGTTTCCCACATCGAACGAGAGATTTCGCAAGCTTTGGTATCTCTTCCTTCTCGGCGCCGGCCTGGTCACCATGGTGTTGGCCCAAACTCGAACGGCGTTTGCCGGCTTGTTGCTTGGCGTGTTCATTGTGCTGATCTACTCCAAGCGGGGAAGGCTCGGCGCCATGTTTGCGCTGGTGATTGCCCCGATTGTTGCTTTGTTCACCATGGGGGGACTGATCTGGTCATTTATGGAACGCGGCCAGACCGAAGCACAACTGGCCACCCTCAGCAGCCGCGCGCAGTGGTGGGCATTTGCCTGGCAGACCTACCTCGAGCGGCCACTGACAGGCTTCGGGGCATATGCCGCGGGCCGCTTTGCGGTCCTCGCCAAGCTGGGCATGGTGGGAACCTCTACCCTGCACAGCGATTATCTGGATATCATCGCGGGAACAGGCATCTGGGGTCTCATTCCTTTCCTAGTGGTGTTGGTGGCGACATGGTGGTACCTCTTGAGGTACATGCGCGATCCTTCCTTGGATAGCGAAGGCCGCCAACTTGCTTACGAGGCATTGGCAGTTCTGGCTCTCCTCACTTTTCGCTCGATCTTCATGACCATGTTGATCTGGCATCCGCCTCTCCACTTCCTAGCGATCATCGGATACGTCGAGTTCTTGAGGCGGCGACGGCGGGTCGCGGTGCGATATGCGCCTCAGGCGGTGCATTTTGCCCCGGCAATTGAACGTCACCAGCAGCTCGATTTGATTTTTGCCGCTCATGTGCACGGTTCCCCGCAAGATACGGATTCATCCAACTGAACATTCCTCCGAAAACCGTGACGAGGGTTGATGAAAACTCGATGAGTGAAAAAACAAAGCAATTTCGCGCTGGAACGTCTAACCGCTGGACACTCTTCATGACCTTTTTCATTTCAATGATTTTCGGAATGGGTATCTCGCTGGCACCCCGGGCAGCAGGCTGGGCATCTCCTTTGGGTCATAGGAACATCGTGGTGGAACCTGGTTCGCATCTGGCTGAAATTGTGAACCGGCAGCCCCCTGGAACCGTCTTCACCATTAAAGCCGGTGTCTATCGGCTGGAGTCCATCCGCCCGAAAGATGGAGACTCGTTTGTAGGCAAACCTGGCGCGACCTTGAATGGCGCTCAGCTCCTCGAGGGATTTGTGAGGTCCGGTCAAATCTGGCAGGCCCCCACGGAAGCTACTCCACCACGAGGTCAACTGCGCGGTACGTGTGATTCCGCCCATCCTGCCTGTACATTTCCTGAAGACCTTTTCTTCGATGACAAACCCCTGGAACGGGTTAATGACCGCGGGGATGTGGCACCCGGCAAATGGTATCTGGATTACTCCGCCCATATCGTCGTCTTCGCCGACGATCCCACAGGGCATCGAGTCGAACTGAGTGTCATTCCCCACGCCATTTGGGGAGCCTCGCGGGATGTGCGGATTTCAGGCATGACAATCGAAAAATACGCGTGTACGGCGGGAAGCGGAGCTGTGGATGGAAGGTCGAATGCCTCGGATACAGGTTATATGAGCACTGATTGGGTGGTTGAGAATAACGTGATTCGCCTCAATCACGGAGTGGGAATCCGGCTCGGCAACGGCATGCAGGCGCTTAATAACAAAATCCTGAACAACGGTCAACTCGGCATTGCTGGATCTGGCACCGGCGACCTGGTGGAGGGGAACGAGATCGCCTTCAATAATTACGCCGGATACCGATACGACTGGGAAGCAGGAGGCAGCAAATTCGCGTTCACGAAGGATTTGGTTGTCCGCGATAATTTCGCGCATGACAACAAGGGACCGGGTCTATGGACCGACATCGATAATCAGAACACGCTTTACGACCACAACCATACGAAGTCCAACGAGGGGGCCGGCATCCTGCACGAAATCAGTTATCACGCGGTGATTCGGGACAACCTGATTGAAAACGACGGATTCAGCGCGTTCGGAAAGACTACGCCTTGGTATGGGGGGGGAATCGTTGTGGCTGAGTCCGCAGATGTCGAAATCTTCGGGAACACGGTAAAGGACTGCATGAATGGAATCGTTGGAGTCCAGGAGCAGCGGTCCAATTCCGCTGGAGAACCCTATTCAATTCGAAATCTTTATGTTCACGACAATACCATTATCCAGGATCGGGGAATTGCAGCGGGAATTGTGCGCACCGCTCTTCTTGGCGACGCGGTGTTCGATTCCTTCAACAATCGGTTCTCTGACAATCATTTTCAACTTGCCACTAACAAAGCAAAAAGTTTCGCGTGGAAAGGCGATGTGCTTTCCTACGGCGAGTGGACGCTAGCCATGAACCAGCATTGAGGGAGCAGGACCGCAACCCCGCCCTCCCTCCCGCACCCCGCATGAACATTCACAAAATTTCCACCCAGGGTGAAAACATGAAACAGGAAACGGAAACAAACAACCACAACGGCGGTTTGAGGGCCTCTTCGCCGGCGATCGATCCCTCCATTGTCATGCCCTCAATCAAAATTGTCACGACGAGCTGGGATGACGGCGACCCCTTCGATTGGGACGTTGCAAAACTGCTCGCGGACCGGAAACTCCCGGGAACATTCTATGTCCCGATCCAGGGGCACCCCTCCGCTGAACGGCTGGACCCTGCCGATATGCTGTCTCTCGACGCGCAAGGCTTTGAAATCGGAGCCCACGGAGTCTCCCACAAGAACCTCACCCGCTGCGACTCGCGGCAACTGGTGATTGAAGTGGAAGGTTGCAAAAAGCGTCTGGAAGATGAAATGGGAAAGGAGGTTCGGATGTTTGCCTACCCTGGCGGGCGTTACAACCGGCGCGTGGTAGCCGCGCTCAAGCGGGCCGGTTTTATCGGTGCTCGCACCACGGAAATGCTGGCCCTCGACATGAATTTTGCTCCCTTCTCCATGCCCACCTCCACTCACGTTTATCCTCACCCTAGATTGGATTATTTTCGCAATCTTATACGGGCCGGTGCTTTTGGACGCGGGCGTGACTATTTGAGCCGGTTCTGGCATGCGGAGGATTGGGTGTCACTTTCCAAAATGTTTTTTGACTCGGTCCTTACCAACGGTGGTGTGTGGCACCTTTACGGACACTCCTGGGAAATTCAGGAATTGCAACTTTGGGACGGTCTTAAAGAGGTGTTGGACTACGTTTCGAACAGACCCGGAGTTCTATATCTTGCCAACGGGCGAGTTGCTAACCGGGAGGTGACGAAATCCACTTCCTCTCAAATTTGTCCTCCCGCCACCACGGGCTCCCAGGAAATCCGGTCCGATGTTCACTCGCCCCGGGAGCGCCAGGCGGGAATCTGCCACGTCAGGTAAAGGGAGCCTTCATGAAAGTCGTTCTCGTTCACAACTATTACCAGCAACCCGGTGGAGAAGACGAGGTTTTCTCGCAAGAGCGTTCGCTGCTGGAAAGCCGGGGGCACCAGGTAGTGGTTTATAACCGCAGCAATGCGGAGTTGCTGAATGCCTCATCTCTTCAAAGACTCCTTTTGCCCAAGCACATGATTTGGGCGGAGGACACGCGTCGGGAATTCCTGCAATTGCTTCGCAAAGAGAAGCCCTCCGTCGTTCATGTCCATAACACCTTCATGCAAATCTCGCCTTCGATTTTCGCAGCCTGCTGTGAAGCGGGGGTTCCCGTTGTCAAAACGCTCCACAATTTTCGTTTGTTGTGCCCGGCAGCGACCTTTGTTCGTCAGGGCAAGGTTTGCGAGGAATGCCGCGAAGTCTCGCTTTGGCGGGGGATTCGGCACGCTTGCTACCGCGATTCGACCTTTGCCACCGCGGCGGTGGCGGTGATGATTGCGGCTCATTGGAAGGCTCAAACCTGGGCGAAACGCGTGACTCGGTATATTGCCCTCACGCAGTTTGCACGGCGGAAATTCACGGAGGGCGGTCTCAGCAATGAAAAAATTTCCGTTAAACCAAACTTTATCTTGACCGATCCGGGAGCGAAGGATGGTTTGGGTGAAGGTGTGGTGTTTGTGGGGCGTCTTTCCCCGGAAAAAGGGTTGGAGACCCTGCTGAAAGCCTGGGGGAAACTTTCTTCGTCGATCCCCTTGCGCATCCTGGGTGACGGCCCGCTTCGCCGTAAGGCGGAACTCGCGAAATCACGATTCAATCTCTCCAACGTTTCGTTTGCCGGCTATGTGAGCCACCAGGAAGCGCAAGCGGCGATTAAGAATGCAAGATTTCTGGTTATGCCCAGTGAGGGTTATGAGAGTTTTCCGATGACCCTGGTCGAGGCGCTCTCCTGTGGGACCCCCATCGTCTGTTCGGGCTTGGGGGCGATGCAGGAAATCGTGGCGGATGGCTGCACAGGTCTGCATTTTTCGCCGGGAAATCCAGATGATTTGGCAGCAAAGGTTGACTGGGCATTCCACCACTCGCGAGAGATTGCGGAGATGGGGAAAGCCGCCCGCCGGGAATACGAGCAGAAGTATACCGCTGAGCAAAACTATCTCACTCTGATGGATATTTACGATCAAGCCATTTCCACCTGCAACTAACCCGATGTCATCCTGTTTCACTGCTGTGCCCGCTTCCTTCAAAGTATTGGGCGTTCGCGTGGATGCCGTGCAGATTCCGGAAGCCATAACCCGGATCAGCGCCTGGATCGCGCAGCGGGAACCGGGAAATTATGTCGCGGTTACGGGAATGCACGGTGTTATGGAAGCGCAACACAGCGTAGGCTTTAGGCAAATTCTCGACAAAGCCGGCATGGTGGTCGCGGATGGAATGCCTTTGGTTTGGATCGGCAGGGCCCGCCGATTCCCGATGCAGCGGAGGGTATATGGGCCGGAACTCATGGAAACTTTCTTCCGTGTGACCGGCGATCGATACCGGCATTTCCTATACGGCGGCGCCCCGGGGGTTGCGGACCAACTCGCACGAGTTTTGAGGCGGCGGTTCGGCGCGAGGGTGGAAGGGACTTATACTCCGCCTTATCGCCCTTTGAACTCCGAGGAAGAGCAAGAGCTGTTTCATCGCGTGCGAGCGTGCCGCCCGGATGTCCTTTGGGTAGGCTTGAGCACTCCAAAACAGGAGAACTGGATGGCGCGGTACCGAAACCGAATGGAAGTTCCAGTGCTGGTGGGTGTGGGTGCGGCATTCGATTTCCTGACGGGTCGAAGCGCCCAGGCGCCCGTCTGGATGCGAGAGCACGGGCTTGAGTGGTTTTACCGGCTGGCCACCGAACCGCGACGGCTTTGGCGCCGTTATCTTATCTACGGCCCGAGATTTGTCTGGAACGTGGCGCTTGAATTCGCCGGCATCAAGCGGTTCGATTAGCCCTCGCGGGGCAGTTCGGTAGTGCGAGGCACGGATCGAGGAAACTTACAAACAATATGAAGGGAGAAACTTTAGTATGAAAAGTGATTCGAAGACGCCCTCAAATGGGGCGGGAGGAAAGGATCGAATGATTGTCATTGCAGGCGCGGGAGGCTTCATCGGCGGCGCGCTGGTCCGCTATTTTCACGAACGAGGATTCACGCGCATCCGGGCCGTGGACAAGAAACCTTTAGGGGAATGGTACCAATCCACCTCCGCCGCAGAGAATCTCTGCCTGGATGTGAGTGAAGAGGAAAACTGCGTCCGGGCCTGCGAGGGAGCAAACGAAGTCTACACCCTAGCGGCAGACATGGGCGGAATGGGCTTCATCGAAAGATTCCGCATTGAATGTCTTCGCAGTGTGCTGATTAACACGCATCTCATCGAAGCTGCGTATCGCGCGGGAGTGGAGCGATATTTTTATTCGTCGTCAGCGTGCGTGTACAACACCGATCTTCAGAAGGATCCCCACGTGCGGCCGTTGAAGGAGTCGGACGCCTACCCCGCCATGGCCGAGAGGGGATATGGCTGGGAAAAGCTCATTTCTGAAATGTTCTGCCAGGAATACTGGCACGAACGAAAAATGAAGACATTTATTGCGCGCTTCCACAACGTTTACGGGCCTTTCGGTACGTGGGAGGGTGGAAGGGAAAAAGCTCCTGCAGCCATCTCCAGAAAACTCATCGAGGCAAAACACCAGCAGGCGCCGCAAATCGAGATTTGGGGTGATGGGAGTCAAACTCGCAGTTATATGTTTATCGATGATTGTGTTAAAGGAGTCGATTTGATCACGCATTGCGATGACCTGATTGCCAAGCCCATCAACCTTGGTTCCAGTGAGATGGTCTCCGTCAACCAATTGGCAGATTTGGTGCAGGAATTCGCGGGAATCAAACCGGGACGCCAATATATTCTTGATGCCCCCAAAGGCGTCGCGGGCCGCAACAGTGACAACAGCATGATCAAGAGCATTCTTGGTTGGGAACCGAATACTCCCCTTCGCGAGGGAATGCGCAAGACCTACGCATGGATTGAGGAAGAATATTTGCGTCGCTCTCCCCGGCGGCCTTCCTCAAGCGGAGGGATCAACGATTCCGTCCTTGCGGTTGAAAGGAAATCGGTTCCAATAGCCTCCATTCCAGCCAGGCCCCTTGAAAAAGCCAATGAACCCAGCGTCGCAGAGCAGTAAGCTGCACCAGCTGTGTAAGATGGTGGTGACATCCGAACCGGGTATGTAAGATTTTCAGGTTGACGCAGCCTCCGCTCCTGGCAACCCCTTTATTTGCCATCTCTTCCAAGTGGTTCTTGATTTGCAAGAGTTATCCTGTGAAGAAGGGTCCATGTGATATCAGGAGCGGAGATTTAATCCATCGCAGCGCCGGGCTTAGTCCCGGGACTTCGCCGCCGATGCTGCGGATTGAAAATATGTTTGGTAATTCGAAGTTCGGTAATCCATTGTTACGCCGGGAGTTAGAGAATTTCCGGTTTAAATCCGCAGGCTGTGCACTGGACTCACACAAGAAGGGAGGTTAGCCACAATGATGGGCGCGTGCATCGTCTCTGCGGCACTGCTGGTATCAACAGGTTTCGGGTTGTTCGAATTCGGCGTGATCGTTGCCCCTATAGCGAAAGCGATATTGCTGGTGGTACCTGCGGTATTTACCATCAGCCTGGCGATTGGCTTCGCATCAAAGCGGCGAACCTGGTTTCAGTGATAAAGACGCTCCAAGCAGGCTCATGTCGTCGGCGTGATTCGCGAAGTCGGGGACAATGGCTACAGAAGTGAATTCAAATCAGGCCGACGCAAATACCTGGCGCGAGCGGCTGCGAGCACTCCGAAACCTTCCACCCGTACTTCGCCTCGTCTGGGATTCAGCGCCGACGGTTATCCTGTGGGGCAGCGGATTGCGAGTTGCCGCAGGTCTAATTCCTCTCTGCACTCTCGCGGTGACGAAATGGATCATTGATGCCGTCGTTGACGTAGTAGCCAAGAAACAGGCTATGCCCCATGCCTTCTGGTGGTATGTGGGCTTGGAGTTCGCTTTTGCAAGCGCCGGAACGATCTTCACGCGGGCAATCGTCTACTGTGACACGCTGCTCTCGGATCGCTATGTTCGATACATCAGTATCCGGGTTATGGAGCACGCCTCGCGAATGGACCTGGCGACCTACGAAGATCCATCGTTCCATGACCGGCTGGAGCGCGCGCGTGTGCAGGCGACCGACCGCCTGGTAATGATTCAGGCTCTGGGAAATCTTCTGCAGCAAGCGATCACCACCGTGACGCTGGCGGCGAGCATCCTGTTTTTCTCGCCCTGGATCTTGGCCCTGCTAATTGCCTTTGTGATTCCGGCATTCCTGGGAGATACCCACTTTGCCTTTCTGGGCTACGCCCTGAATTTTCGATTGACCCCGATCCGCCGCGAACTCGATTATCTGCGGACGCTGGGTGCGAGCAAAGATTCGGCCAAGGAACTCAAGCTGTTTTGTCTAAGCCCATTCTTGAAAGGGCGCTTCCAGGCGCATTCCGATGAGGTCTGTGAACTCAATAACGAACTTGCGGGCCGAAAAATGCGGGTCGGCACCGTGCTCTCTTTGTTGACGACTTTAGGTTATTACTCGGCGTACGCATACGTCATTTATGAAACGCTGGTGGGGGCCACCAGCGTCGGAACCCTGACCTTCCTTACGGGAGCAATTGCGGGAGCAAGCACGAATATCCAATCGATGTTCTCAACTTTCTCCGGAATCGCCGATCAAGCTCTCTTTCTCAGCGATTTGCTTGCGTTTTTTAATGTCCAGCCGACGATACAATCTCCGCCGCACCCCCTCCCGGCGCCTCGGCCTATCCGGCGTGGATTTGAGCTCGAAAAGGTTTCTTTCGCCTACCCGGGAGTCCAAAGGCACGTCCTGAATGAGATTTGCCTGCGCCTCGAACCCGGAGAACGCATCGCCCTGATTGGAGAAAACGGTCAAGGAAAGACCACGCTGGTGAAACTGCTGACCCGTCTTTATGACCCGACCGCAGGCAGGGTTTTGCTGGATGGTATTGACCTGCGCGAATACGACCTTGAAGACCTGTACAGCCAAATTGGCGTCGTCTTCCAGGACTTTGTCCGATATGACATGACGGCTGCAGAAAACATCGCCGTGGGGAAGATTGAGGAAATCGTTCCGCCGTCGCTGATTGCTACCGCAGCCATGAAGAGTGGAGCCGACAAAGTAATCCAAAAACTTCCACAGGGCTATGGGCAAATTCTGGGCCGCCGGTTCGACGGCGGCGTGGATCTTTCCGGAGGGGAATGGCAAAAGCTGGCCCTGGCGCGGGCTTATCTGCGCGACGCCCAGATGTTGATTCTAGATGAGCCCACTGCGTCCTTGGACGCGCGGTCCGAACACGAGGTATTTGAGCAATTTGCTGAACTTACGGAGGGAAGGATGGCACTGCTGATTTCGCACCGGTTTTCGACGGTCAAGATGGCGGACCGGATCCTGGTGCTTGAGGGTGGGCGAGTTGTAGAGCAGGGCAGTCATCACCAGCTTATGACCATCGGGGGGCGGTACTCGGAAATGTTCGATCTGCAGGCCGCGAGTTACCGCTGAAGGGGGTCAGGCACACGAATCTGGAGTTGAGGATTGGATACCCTATTCCCAAATTCTGAAGAACAGACAGGGCCGCAAAAGTATGCGGATCCCCCCCACACGGCTGCACTCACTCCGGACCCTGTGGATCAATCAAACCCCTTGCCCGAATGCCTTCGACTCAGGGACCTTGCAAGAATGGAAGTGCAGAGTTGGAAAAAGGCGGATCGCAGGGGCGGCAATGGGCTGTTGGAGAAGATCTGGTTCGATGCG
>JASHTZ010000071.1 GCA_030040295.1 Terriglobia bacterium
GAGAGTGATAATCCGGGCGTGAAGACCAACCTGGCGCGCCTGATGAACACGGGAAGGCTGGCGGGCACGGGGAAATTTGTGATTCTGCCGGTTGACCAGGGATTCGAGCACGGTCCGGCGCGCAGCTTCGCCGTAAATCCCCCGGCATACGATCCCAACTATCACTTCGAAATTGCTCTGGCCGCGGGCTGCAATGCCTACGCCGCTCCGCTGGGATTCATTGAAGCTGCGGCCGCGCGCCACGCGGGTGAAATCCCCCTGATTTTGAAAATGAACAACCACGACGTGCTGCACGATGAGAAGGACCCTCTTCCTTCCGTCACTGCCAGCGTGGCGGACGCGCAGCGCCTGGGCTGCGTGGCCATTGGCTTCACGATTTACCCCGGCTCGGCGCGCGCCCAGGAAATGTACCAGCAACTGCGCGCCTCCGCGGAGGAGGCGAAATCACGCGGGCTCGCCGTGGTGGTGTGGTCCTACCCGCGCGGGTCGAGCCTTTCGAAAGAAGGCGAGACGGCGCTGGACGTGGCCGCCTACGCCGCGCACATCGCCGCGGAACTGGGCGCGCACATCATCAAGGTGAAGCTGCCCACCGATTATCTCGAGCAGCCCGAGGCCAAGAAGGCCTACGAAAAGGCCAACGTGCCGCGCGCCACGCTCGCCGAGCGCGTTCGCCACGTGGTGCAGGCGACGTTTGATGGCCATCGCATCTTGATCTTTTCCGGCGGGCCCAAGAAAGACAGCGACGACGCGGTGTTCGATGAAGCGCGCGCCATCCGCGACGGTGGAGGCTTCGGCTCCATCATCGGCCGCAACTCCTTCCAGCGGCCCCGCGAGCACGCGTTGAAGTTCCTTGAGACCATTATGAAGATTTACGCCGGCGAATTGGCGTAGTCTTTCTTACGAAGACCCGCGAGCCCCCTCACCCCCAGCCCCTCTCCCCCCGAGGGGGCGAGGGAGCTTCGTTCAATTCTCAAACCATGCCCACACTTCTGATCGTCGAAGACGAAGCCAAAATGCGGCGCCTGCTGGAGCTGAATCTCACCGAGGAGGGTTACACCGTCCTGACCGCCCCTGACGCCGAGGCCGGGCTGAACATTCTGCGCCAGGAGAAGCTTGACGCAGTCGTTACTGACCTGAAGCTGCCCGGCATGAACGGCCTGGAATTCCTTCAGGCGATCAAACGCACACACGCCACGCTGCCCGTAGTCGTTATGACCGCGTTCGGCACGGTCGAAACCGCGGTTGAGGCCATGAAGGCCGGCGCCAGCGATTACGTGCTGAAGCCCTTCGGCATGGAGGAAATCAAGCTCATCCTCCGCAAGGAGCTGGACGTCCATCGCCTGCGCGAGGAGAACCGCTCTCTGCGCGAGGCGCTGGGGCAGCGCTACCAGTTTCGCAACATTGTCGCCTACAGCCCCAAAATGCAGGAAGTGCTGGCCACGGTCGAGCGCGTCGCGTCCACCAATTCCACGGTCCTGTTGGGCGGAGAAAGCGGCGTGGGCAAGGACCTGATCGCTCGGGCCATTCATGAGCACTCGCGGCGCGCTTCGGAATCGTTCGTCAAGGTGAATTGCACGGCCATTCCGGAGAATCTGCTCGAGAGCGAGTTGTTCGGCTACGAGAAGGGCGCGTTCACGGGAGCCAACACCACCAAGCCTGGGCGCTTCGAGTTGGCCGACAAGGGTACAATCTTCCTCGACGAAATCGGCGACGTGCCGGGATCGATTCAGGTCAAACTGCTGCACGTTCTTCAGGACCGCCAGTTTGAGCGCCTGGGCGGAACGAAGACCCTGAAGGTTGATGTGCGCGTCATCGCCGCCACCAATCAGGATCTTCGCGCGGCGCTCGAGCAGGGCACCTTTCGCGAGGACCTCTATTACCGGCTGAACGTGGTGCCCATCAGCATTCCGCCGCTTCGCGAGCGCAAAGAGGAAATTCCCTACCTCGTCGATTATTTCATCAAGAAATTTTCAGAAGAGTCCGGCAAGAAACTGACCGGAGTCACTCCCGCGGCGCTGAAGCTGCTGACCGATTTCCACTGGCCGGGCAATGTGCGCGAACTGGAGAACATCGTGGAGCGCGCCGTGGCGCTTTCTTCCGGCACCGTGATCGACGTCGCGGACATTCACCTGGATGTTGCGCCCACCGTTCAGGCAAGCTCCGCGGCCCCAGGCTCCGCACCCTTTCCGCCCGACGGCATGACGCTTGAGCAGTTTGAAGACGAAATCATCCGCGAAGCTCTGCGCCGCGCCGACGGCAACAAAAGCCAGGCCGCGCGCCTGCTGGGATTGTCACGCAACGCCCTGCGCTACCGATTGGCCAAGATCGGCGTGCCGGATGAGGACGACGGCGGAAAGCAATAGGCGGGAATCGGGTTGCAGAGCTAAGAGCGAGCTGGCAGCGAAGCATTTGTCCCGAACCATCTTGCTTATTGGAGGAGGCTCGGCGAACATGAATGACGAGTGGAAGCACAAGATATTCGCCAGGGATCGATATAAATGCGTATATTGCGGTTGGGATGGGAGGATGTATCTGCTCCAAGACGAGTCAACCGGCGCGGCGCCCTAGCAAGAGGAGAAAATTGACCCGCCTCGCCGAGGCGCATCAACTCGAAATGACTTGGAGTCGTCCTGGGTATGGGCGCCCGGCGCGAGAACGTGTAAATGAAGGGGAATTCGCATGACACCAGAAGACCGCCTCAGAAAGATTGAAGACCACCTATTGGTTACAGCTGAGATGATGCGGGCCTCCGATCGCCGATGGGAGCGGAGGTTTGAAGGGTTGGAGGAAGTTGTCAGATCCTTGGCTGGCTCCCACAAGAAGCTCTTTCGGGCCGTCGAGAAACTTGTCGAGGCGCACGAGGGAACGGAGGCCCGGCTGGAAGCTCTAAGCGAAAAATTGGAGGAACTAGCGGACGGGCAGAGGGTCACGCGCGCCATGCTCGATACCCTGACCAGAAACATCGACCGCTTCGTGCGCGGGCAGGGAGGAAATGGCGGAAGGACAAGAGGCGGCAGGCACTAGACAGACGGAGGACTCCCAGTGAGTAAAGCCATCGAGAATTTGCAGGCGGCCCAACAGCGCGCCATGGCGGTCCGCCCGAAAGTCGGCGGGTTTCCCTACCTGGCGGAGGTTCTGCGTCAGGCGGGAGTTTTGCGCAACATATGGTTTCTGCCTGCATGTCAAAGTTTATATGTGACGAAGGCGGGGCCGGTCGTGACGCTGGGAACGCCGCTCGTGACGGGGTCGGCAGATGTGCCACCGTTTAACCGGGAGGCGCTGATCAAGGCCCTGAGGACCGACCAGGCCGGCGAGAGCACGTTCCCGGAATTTCTCGAAGCTTCGTGGCGCGCCGGAGTTGTCCGTTACGATGTTGAATTTCCAGCACGCACCGTCGCCTACTACGGGTGCCATGGTGAGGTGTACATCGAAAGTTACCCTGCGGTTGAAGTAAATTAGCCGGCGGCGATGTTGTAGCGCGTCCCCACTCGCGGATGTTGGTTGCAGGTGGGGACACGCGCTACAACGAAGGCTTGGTTTTGCCGGGAAGCGACTTCAGCACACTGTCGAGAAGCCCGTTGATGAACTCGACGGAACCTTGGCCGGAGAAGCGCCGGGCGATTTCGAGCGCTTCATCGATCACCGCGGCGGGCGGGGTTTCCGGGCAGTGCAGCAATTCGTAGACGGCCAGGCGCAGGATGCCGCGGTCGACGGCCGCCATGCGTTCCAGCCGCCAGTTTTCGGCGTGCGCGCGGATCATCGAGTCAAGCTTGTTGACCTCCCCCACCGCCCCGCTGAAAAGTTCGCGAGCGAACCTCTGCACCTCAGGGCCGGCCTTGCGCTCCTCAAAGAACGAGGCGCCCACCTGCTCCGGCGTGTTGCCCCCCAGTTCCCACTGGTAGAGCATTTGCATGGCGAATTCACGGGATTTGCGGCGTGAGGGCATCCAAAGACAAATGTTTAATGACCGGTAAACTTCGCCGGGCGTTTCTCCAGAAACGCCAGCGTTCCTTCATTCATGTCGGCGGTCGTGCAGCACAGCCCGAAAAGCGTCGCTTCCAGGACTTGGCCTTCGGTTGCCGTCATTTCCATGCCATGATTCACGGCTTCAAGCGCGAACTTGACAGCCAGCGGCGCGTTGACGATGATCTTCTGCGCCAACCTCTCCGCTGCCGCCGGCAATTCCGCCGCGGGCACGACCTGATTCACCAAACCGAGACGATGCGCCTCCGGCGCGGTCACGGGCTCGCCGGTCAAGATCAGCTCCAGCGCGCGAGACTTTCCGATCAAGCGCGGCAGGCGCTGCGAGCCCGCGTAGCCCGGAATTAATCCAAGCTTAACCTCCGGCTGCCCGATGCGCGCAGTTTCCGCCGCGATGCGCAGCGTGCAGGCCATGGCCAATTCGCAACCGCCGCCCAGCGCGAAGCCGTTGATGGCCGCAATCACCGGCTTGCCGAGGTTCTCAATCAGGTAGAACACACGCTGCCCGAACTGCGCCAGCGCTTTCCCTTCCACCGGAGTTTGCTTCGCCAATTCGTTGATGTCCGCTCCTGCCACGAAGGCTTTTTCGCCGCTTCCGGTCAGAATCACCACGCGCACTTCGTCGTCTGTGTGAAGAGTCTTGAAGCAGTCGAGCAATTCCGTCATCACCTGGTGATTCAGGGCGTTCAGCTTCTCCGGACGGTTGACGGTGACGTAAGCGATCCCGTTGCGTTTGTCGAAGAGCAGCGTTTGATAGGCCATTTCGATTCCCTACGCTTCCAGTTTGCGGTTCACCTGGGGAAGCTTGGGGTCGCTGTAATCGTAAAACCCCATCCCCATCTTGCGCCCAAACCATCCGGCCAGCACCATGCGCTTCATCAAGGGCGGCGGAGCGAATCGCCGCTCGCGAAATTCCGTGTAGAGGATCTCGGCGATGTAATACGTGGTGTCAATGCCTACCAGATCGAGCAGGGTGAAAGGCCCCATGGGGTAATTGCACCCGAGCTTCATGCCGCGGTCGATATCCTCGATGGTCCCCACGCCTTCCTCCAGCGCGCGAATTGCGTCGAGGAGATAAGGCACCAGCAGGCGATTCACGATAAAGCCCGCGCGATCGGCGGTGAGAATCGGAGTCTTTCCGAGTTTGCGCGCAAATTGCAGCGCCGCATCAACCGCCGGGGGTTCGGTCACCAGCGTCCTCACCACTTCCACCAGTTGCATGAGCGGAACGGGATTGAAGAAGTGCAGGCCCAGGAATTGCGGCCCGCGGCGCGTAGCGGCCATCAACTCCGTGATGCCGAGCGAAGATGTGTTGCTGGCCAGAAGCGCGCCGGGCTTCGCGACTTTGTCGAGTTCGGCAAAAAGCTGGCGCTTGCGGTCAAGGTTTTCGATGATCGCTTCAATCACCAGGTCGCAGTCCGCCAGATCTTCCAGGCGCAGTGTGGGCTGAAGGCGCGAAATCGCCGCAGCCTTCTGCTCCGCGCTCAAAGTCCCCTTCTCCACAAACTTGCCGAGCGATTTCTCGATCCCAGCAAGGCCCTTGTCAATCAGGGGTTGCGCGACCTCGCGCACACGGGTGGGGAATCCCGCCATCGCGCACACCTGGGCGATGCCGGAGCCCATCAAGCCGCAACCCACCACGCCGACCTTTTCAATGCTCATGAATCTAGCCTCGCGAAAGCGCCGGAGAGAAGAGGAGATCGTGAGGAAGAGATTGGGTTAGCGAAGGGCGAGCGTGACATGGATCGTGGAACGCCACATGAACCTGATTCCTTTGCCGGGCAATCTCGCCCCCTGCCGGCATCGCCGGCAACCTCAACCTGCAAACTTGGAAATCAAGAGGCGCTTGG
>JASHTZ010000072.1 GCA_030040295.1 Terriglobia bacterium
TTATGTGTGCCGAGCATGTTTGGCAGCTTGGAGGTGAAAGTCCTCTTCACAGCCTGATGGAGGCGAAGTGATAGCGAAGCGCAACGGCGTCGTCGTGAGGCGGGGTCGGAAGGAAGCGTGGAGCAAACGCACGAGCCGATGAACAAACAGCGGATATGAGGCATACGGTGCCGGGCGAGCAGGCATATGACTGCGAAGCCCCTATCCATCAAGGGCGCTGGTTGTAAATCCGCCGGTTGCGTGCGGAAGGCGGTCGAACTTACCTCGGGAGGTCTGCCGTTTGTTTCGCAATCGAGACTGAGGGTGGAGCGATTCATCCTGACCGGGCGGCAGAAGTCAGCAGCGGGCAAAGTAGGCAGGCAAGTGCTGAAGGCCCAAACGGTCCCCGCAAGGGGTTAATGGGAGCGGCGAGTAAGCAGCGCGACTCATGAGCGACAAGCGGCAGAAGAACCAACTGGTGTTGGCCTTCCTGGAAGAGAAAAGGAGTGAAGCTCCGAGGGCTTCCGTGGAAGGGACCGAATCGCTCACGGCGAAGCGTCAGCCTGAAAGCCCGGCCATTGGCGAATCGTTGATGGAAGCAGTCTGCGAGCGAGAGAACTGTAAGCAAGCGCTGAAACGAGTCAGGGCCAATAAAGGGAGTCCCGGCATGGACGGTATGACGGTCCACGAATTGCCGGGATTTCTGCAGCAGCACTGGCCAGTTATCCGGGAACAGTTGTTGAGCGGAACCTACAAGCCGCAACCGGTAAGGCTGGTGGAAATCCCCAAACCGGACGGCGGAGTGAGAAAGCTGGGCATTCCGACAGTGTTGGATCGGTTCACCCAACAGGCGGTGTTACAGGTTCTGCAAAAGCGCTGGGACCGGACGTTTTCCGAGCACAGCTACGGGTTTCGTCCTGGGCGGTCGGCCCATCAGGCGGTGGAAGCGGCGCAGTAGTATATCGCCGCAGGATATCGCTGGTGCGTGGACTTGGATCTCGAGAAATTTTTCGACCGGGTTTCGCACGACAAACTGATGGCCAAGATCGCCGAGAGGGTCAGCGACAAGCGGTTACTGAAGCTGGTGCGGGCGTTTCTCACGGCGGGAGTGATGGAAGGCGGGCTGGTAAGTCCGGTAGATGAGGGGACGCCGCAAGGCGGACCTCTATCGCCCTTGCTCAGCAACCTTGTGCTGGATGAGTTCGACCGGGAGTTGGAGCGGCGCGGCCACTGCTTCGCGCGGTATGCGGACGACTGCAACATCTACGTGCGCAGCCGGCGGGCGGGGGAACGAGGGATGGAGAGCCTCAAGCGATTCATCACCACGAAGCTCAAGCTCAAGGTGAACGAATCCAAGAGCGCGGTGGCGGAGCCGAGGGAACGGAAGTTTCTGGGCTTCAGCTTCACGAGCGGCGAATCGCCGAAACGACGCATAGCGCCCAAGGCGGTGAAGCGGTTCAAGGAGCGGGTCGGGGAACTGACGCGTCGGACGCGAGGGATCAGCATCGAACGGATGGCCAAGGAGCTGACCCTGTACCTACGGGGTTGGATCGGCTATTTCGGGAAGTGCCAAACGCCTTCCGTGCTGCAAAGCCTTGAGGAGTGGACGCGGCGCCGACTGCGGTCGGCGATCTGGAAGCAATGGAAGCGCGGAACGGTGCGGTACAGGGAACTGCGGAAACGGGGAGTAGATTCGGCGCTCGCTGCGAAAACGGCGAGCAGCGCTCACGGTCCGTGGCGACTGGCGATGAGCCCGGGTCTCGCGCTCGCCTTGCCCAACGCTTACTTCGACGCGCTCGGGATTCCGAGATTGACGATTCGTTGAGGACTCAACCCGCCGAACCGCCGTATACGGACCCGTACGTACGGTGGTGTGACAGGGACAGCGGGCAACTGCTTACCTATGTCGATGCCGCCTCGTTGAGGCTTCTTCGCAAACCAGGACACTGCCACCCCGGTTGGGTTCCTGATCCCATCCCTCGGGAATTCCCAAACCAATCCTACTTGAACCGGTGATGAAACCGGAACTCGATCCCGAAGACGCCGTTCGGGTCGCGGACTCCGAGAATCGACATGTTGTTGCTGATGCTCAGTTCAAATTGCACGATGGTGTACTGCGAGTATGCCGTGTCAGTGATGTAGGTGAGCGTGAGGCCGTGGGTAAGCTGCTCTTCCACGGTGACGCGTTCGCCGGAGTTAAGGCCGGGCATCCCGACGTCCGGATCGATTTTGATGCGGCTCACTCCAAACAGTTGCTGGATGCGCCCGCCAATTTGGCTCGAAAGCGCCTGGGAGAGAATCGCGGAAGCGCCGATGCTGGTGGAGGGATTGCCTTGCAGGGCAGGAAGGGTCTGCTCCTGCGGAACATATCCGAGAGCGAGAAGCGAAATAATGTCGGTCTGCGCAAGCGGAGGGTCCGAGCGATAGGAAAATTTCAGCCGGTCGATAGGGCCGGTGATATCCAGGGTCAGGTTGTAATTCTGCACCTGCGTCAGCGCCTCAATGTCGAGGTAGGCCTGCGTGCGGAAGGGGTTGGTCATATTCATGTCGCCGCGCACCAGGGTGTAACGATTGCCGCGAAAGATCGTCTCGCCGCTGAGGAAGTGAATGGTGCCAACCCCCACCGGGTTGGCCACCGAGCCCTGCAAGCGCATGTCAATGTCGCCCACCATGCGTAAATTGGGGGTCTGCAACTGCACCGGGGGATTGGAGGTCACGCGAATATTCAATCGAATCTTGGAGGCAATGGGCGAACTGCTGATGCCAGGCTGCTCACCCATGGGATTTGCGGCTTCGAAAAACTTCGTGAGGATATTCCCATTCTCGTTTTGGACCATTTGGTGAACAACCAAGTCCCCTTGCAATTGCGCCTGCTCGATGCCGCCTGCAAAGTGCAGACTTCCGTCAAATACGGAAGTGAACATGGGGGGATAGCGGATGCGCACCTGGCGAAGTTCGGTGTTCACTTCATACCGGGGACTCTCCGCAAGGGTTACGAACCCGCTCAGGATGGCCGTTCCGCCGCCGCTGGTGCCGCGCAGAGAGCGAATGACGGCGCGATTGCCTTCAAGCTGGATCGTGCCTTGCATACTGTTAAGGCTGAAGGGCAGCCCATTGTAACCCAGGCTCAAATCCTGAATATCCACGGAGCCATTCATCAGGGGGTGTGCGGAAGTTCCGGCCAGGCGCAAATGCAGGGTTGAGCGGCCGGTGGCCTGAAGATGGGGGTCGAACACGGTGAGCAGGGTGGCATTGGCCGTGCCCTCGGCGGTGATGGCCAGCGCCCCGCCGCGATGGAGGTCCACGTTGCCCTCGATGCCCAACTCGGTGGAAGGTCCGCGCATGACAAAGCGGGTGAATTCAAGTTGGTCATGGGCGTAGCGCACGTCCAGGGGTTGATCGTTCCGCCACTGAATGCTCGGGAAATCAACTTCAAAATCGGTGGCATGGGATCGGAATTCGATTTTTTCGGGGGAACGCAGCGGGCCGGTGGCGTGAAAGTCGCCGCCGAGTATCATTTGGGCCGCGAGTTCCCGGCCGAACAGGACGCGAATCCACGGGCCGGCGCGCAGGCCCGAGTACTGGCCATCCGCCGTCATTGGCCAGTCCCTCCCGGCAGTGGTCCTGGCGGTGAAGTGCAGGTTTCCCGCGGGGCTTTTGTCATCACCTTCGAGCGTCAGTTCCTTTCCCTCGCCATTCAGCGAGCCGGAAAGCTCGCCCAGCGGCGTCCCCGAGATGGTCAAGTCCTCAATGCGCCAGGGGCATTGCAGGTGAAAGTCCTCCGGCGTGCCCGATCCTCGCGCCTCAAATCCCAATCGGCCTTCCAGGTTTCCATGCGCGGCCGCGCTGGAGGGGTGAATAGGCAAAGTGTGCAGATCGGACAACAGAAAATCATTCCCGGTCAGTTGTCCTGACACGAAGTTGCGTTCCGGCTCCAGAGTCGCCTCGCCCTGAAGCCTGCCGCGGCCTTTCAACAAGCGAACGTTCTGGAATTTCCAAACCGAATTCGCCACCTGCAATTGAGTGGAGAAAGAATCAAAGGGCTCGCCATAGAGGGTTCCGCTATCAATGCGGAGCGCGCCGGAGCCCGCCAGCGCTGCGCGCGTCCCTTCGATCTCCAGATGTCCGGAGATGGAGCCGAGGATGGGAATATCGGAATTAACAGCGGCCTTCAATCCCCCCAGCGGAGTGCTCTGCGCCTGTGCGGAGAAGCGCATTCTGGAACCGGGAGTTGCCTGCCAGTGGCTGAGTTGAACGGAGGCATTCAGCTCAAGAGAGCTCTTGCCGCGGTGAGTTCGCCCATTGGAAAGCTGAATGATGCTGGGATTCAACGTGACGCCCGCCCGCAGCCCGTCCCATGCCCATCCTTGATATTGGAATTCGCCCAAATTTACATTTCCCTGGAAAGAGGGAGCGTCGATGCCGCCGCTGAGTTGTCCGGAAACTTCCGCGCGCGATTTCAGCTCCAGCGGAATGGGGGAAGGGAGCTCGGCGAGCGATTGAATGAACGGTTGCCACTCCTCAAAACGGTCCGTGGAGGCGGTGACGGCGAGCGCGTCAGCAGTGCCCGCAGGCGGGGCGTGCTCCGCAAGCGTGCCTTGCGCCGAGACGGTAGAGTGCGGTGTTTTGAAGCGCGAGTCGTCGAGCTGAAGGACCCATCCGCCTTCGTCCCGAAGCGTGCCGCGCGCCGTGCCGCTGATGGGAAGCGCGTTGAAGGGCGAGGCGGCGGGGGCGGAAAAGGCAAGATCAAAATTCGCTTCCAACCCCTGGCCCCGCCCCGACCATGAAGCGCTCAGGCCGCCGCCGGCAAGTGAAACCGGATGCAATTGGGCCACGAAGGCGGATGGTCCGCCTGTGAATTTCAGAAACTGCTCAAGCCTCACTTGGTGAACCTGCGACTTCAAGCGGAATCTGGCCGGCGAATTCCGAAAATCCGCCTGCAACGATCCCTGCACCGTCCCGCCCCAAATCGAGACCAGGAGACCGCTCAAATTGAGCTGTGCCTTTTCCCAGGTGTAGTTCGAAGTTCCCTCCAGAAGCAGCGGCGGGCTGCCGGGCGCGAGAATTGCAACCTTGCGCGCATGTGCCTGGCCCCGCGCAGTGATGGCTCCGTCTTCATAGAGCCCCGTTCCGTCCACCACCAGATTGCCTTCACGCAATTCCGGCGACTTGAGAACTCGAGAAAGGAAGGAAACATCCGTGGAAGTGTGAAACGATCCGGAAATGTGCAGGGCCGGGAGGGGCAGAATGGAAAAGGAAGCCACGCCCTCCTCACCGGGCATTTCCCATGCAAAAGAGGAAAACACCAGGCTGGCGTGTGAGGCCTCAAAACGGCTGGTAAACTTGATGGCCGGTGATGACCATTGCGGCGAGCGAATAGTTGTGGCGGAAGAAGACAGCGTGCCGTGGTAGACGCCGCCCGCCAGGCTGAGCAGGATTGCCAGGTCCGTGGCATTCAAATCGAGCGACTGCCGCTGATCGTTCAAGAAGAAAACGGCGTGGGAAATGGTGAGGCGGCCAATGGAGAGATTCATCAAGCCGGCCAGGCCTTCGTGGGGCGAAGCGGGTTGCCCCGCGCGGGGCAGGTTCGTCACACCCTGAGCATCGGTGCGGAGGTGCACTTCGATCCCATCCGTATCGAGAGAGCGCAGGCGGAGGCGGCGCCGCAGAAGTTGAGTGGGCCTGAGGCCGGCATCCACCTCGCGCACAGAGATCAGCGGGGCCTCGCCGGGGCCTTCCGAGCCGTGAATCACCAGCTTCTGCGCCGTTACCTGAAACAACCAGGGCCGGAAGCGGAAATAGCCAATTTCCACCCGGCCGCCCGTGAGGTCCTCGAGACCGGTAACCACCCGCTGCTCCAATACATGCTGGAACCAGCCTGTGCTCATGAAGATGAGCGCGACGAGGGCCAACACCAGCACGCTTTCCACCAGGAAAATCGCGAGGCGAACCGGTTTGGAAACCTTCCAGTGCGTAGGCAAAACTCCATCAAAAGGAGTGAAACCGCACGCGCGAAGCGGGTTTCAGCTCTTCAATCCATTGGTCGAGTAATTCATTGATGCGTTTTTCGGTAAGGATCTCGCGGATCCTGCTCTCTACTTCAGAGAGCGGCGGCGGCTCAGCATGGGGATTCTTGGTTTTGAATTCCTGGACAAATGTGGACCGGTAGTAATCCTCCACCTGATCCTCGCTGGGCGAAGCGACGGGGCGCAGGCGTTGATCGATGAGACTCAGCATCAGATTCTGCTGGGCGATGCGAGAGGTCACCTCAGCCTCGGTCATTCCAAGCTCCGAAATGACGCGCGGGAATTCCCCGGGGCGCGCGTACTGCTTGCGCAATTCCTCCAGTTGGGCGGCCGCAGCCTTTTGGCTCTGCGCCTCGTC
>JASHTZ010000073.1 GCA_030040295.1 Terriglobia bacterium
GAAGGAACCAACGCGGTTGCGCGATGAAGTCGAACGAATCAAAACCTCATCCGTACGTGCGCGTGTGGACATAAACCTTGCCAAGGTGGGCGTCGACACCGGGTTCATGGCGCGCAACCCTTTTACGGGCGAGAAAGTTCCCATCTGGCTCGCCAACTTCGTCCTGATGGAATACGGCACGGGCGCCATCATGGCCGTGCCCGCGCACGACAAGCGCGACTTTGAATTCTGCACGGAGTACGGCCTGCCCATCAAAACCGTAATCGTGCAGGAGGGGACTTCGCCCGATTCAGACGCTCCCGCGCCCCTGCACGCCACGGAAGAATACGGCCGCCTGGTCGCTTCAGGCCCCTATACCGGTCTTCAATCCGAGGAAGCCATCGCGCGCATGACCCGTGACGCGGAGGCCAAGGGCTTCGGCAAGGGGGCGATTCAATACCGCATCAAGGATTGGGGAATCTCGCGTCAACGGTATTGGGGTACTCCGATCCCCATGGTCTATTGCGACACCGATGGAATTGTGCCCGTGCCGGAAAAAGACCTGCCCGTGCTGCTTCCCGCAAACGTCAAGCTCACCGGGACCGGCCAATCGCCGCTCGCTGACGTGCCCGATTTCGTGAACACCAAGTGTCCGAAGTGCGGCAAGCCGGCGCGCCGCGAGACGGATACCATGGACACCTTTGTCGACTCCTCCTGGTATTTTTACCGCTATACCGACCCGAAAATCTCGACCGCGCCCATCAACAAGGAAGCGGTGAAGTACTGGTTTCCGGTTGACCAGTATATCGGCGGCATCGAGCACGCCATTCTCCACCTCATTTACATGCGATTCTTCACCAAGTTCATGCGCGACATCGGCCTGGTGGATTTTTCCGAGCCCGTGGCGCGCCTATTCACGCAGGGCATGGTGATCAAAGACGGCGCCAAGATGTCGAAGTCCAAGGGGAACGTCGTGGACCCCACGAGCATGTTCGAAAAATATGGCGCAGACACAACGCGGCTCTACGTGCTGTTCGCCGCGCCGCCGGAAAAGGATTTGGAGTGGAGCGATGCGGGTGTGGAAGGCGCATCGCGCTTCCTGGGACGCGTCTATCGCCTCGTTGCAAAACATGCTGATAAACTCAAGGTTGCCGGGGCAGGCAATTTGATAGACGACGCCAGGAACTCGCGTACTCCTGAAGAGCGCCGGCTGCTGCGCAAGGCGCATCAGACGCTTCGCCACGTCACCGAGGACATGGAAGAACGCTGGCACTTTAACACCGACATTTCCAGATCCATGGAGCTGGTGAACGAACTGACGGAGCTTGAGGCGGCGGTGGAGGCAGGGAAGGTTCGCCCTGCGGCCCACAAGACCGCCCTGGAATTTCTTGTTATCTGTCTTTCGCTTTTTGCGCCGCACGTTGCCGACGAGCTTTGGGAATCGTTGGGCCACGCGGAGCCCCTTCTGCGTGTTTCCTGGCCGGCGTTCGATGCGAAGCTGGCCGCCGAAGATGAAATCGAGTATCCCGTGCAGATCAACGGCAAGCTGCGCGCGCACATTCAAGTGCCCGCGAGCGCCGGCGAAGAAGGAATTCGCACTCGCGCCCTGGCAGAAGAGAAAGTCATTCAGCACCTTGCCGGGTTGCAGGTGAAGAAAATCATTGTCGTGCCCGGGAAGTTGGTGAGTATCGTTGCGAAGTAACAATCACGTAAATCGAGCAGCTTCTGGGCCGGATTTCGAGCCGCGTGAGGTGAAACATGAAACCCATGGCATTCCTTTTCAGGCCTCATTTTCATGGTGGGGTCGGGTGGATCGTGGTCGTCCTGGTGCTCGTCCTTGTTGTAATTCTTGCTTTAAAGAGCAAAAAGTAAAAGGTCATAACTCGATCTCTTTTGTGTGAAGCGGCCGCGAAGGAATCTGACCATTGACCTCTTCTATGACTCAGCCCAGCCCCATCGTTATTCTGGATTTCGGCTCGCAATACACGCAGCTCATTGCGCGGCGGATTCGCGAGCTGCAAGTGTATGCGGTGATTGTGCCCTGCAACATGGCGTTCGAAAAATTGCTGGAGATGAAACCGCGGGCTCTGATTCTCTCCGGCGGTCCGTCTTCCGTTTACGATCCGGCCGCACCGGCGTGCGATGAGCGCGTGCTGAAGCTCAGCCTGCCCGTGCTCGGAATCTGTTACGGCCTGCAGTGGATGTGCTACAAGCTGGGAGGCAAGGTAGAGCCCGCCGCGCGGCGCGAATACGGGTTCGCGGAGCTGGAAATCAAGGCCTCACCGCGCCTTCTCGCGGGTTTTCCTTCACCGCTCAAGGTTTGGAACAGCCACGGCGACCATGTCGTTGAAGTCCCCCCGGGATTTGTGATTACCGGACGGACGCACAATGCAATTTCCGTGATCGAGAACCCGCCGGCAAAGATGTACGCCCTGGAGTTTCATCCGGAAGTGCGCCACACGACGATGGGCAGGGAAATCCTTCAACGTTTCGTCCTGGAAGTTGCGGGCATCAAGCCCAACTGGTTTCCTGGTTCGTTCATCGAACAAACCGTTCAGCAAATCCGCGAGCAAGTGGGAGAAAAGCGCGCGCTGTGCGCGCTTTCCGGCGGCGTGGATTCCGCCGTCGCCGCAACGCTGGTAGGGCGGGCGCTCGGGGAGCGTCTGACCTGCGTCTTTGTGGATAACGGGCTGCTGCGCAAGAACGAATTCGCGGAACTAAGCGGCAAATTGCGCGAGCAGGCTCACCTGAAGGTCAAGGCGGTTGACGCCTCGCATCGGTTTCTTACCCGCCTGGCGGGAGTCACCGACCCCGAACGCAAGCGCAAAATCATTGGAGAGGAATTCATCCGCGTCTTTGAAGAGGAGGCAAAAGCCCTGGGCGAAGTGGAATACCTGGTACAGGGAACGCTCTATCCCGACGTCATTGAGTCGGTTTCGGTGAAAGGCCCGGCGGCCACCATCAAGAGCCACCACAACGTGGGCGGGTTGCCTGCCGATCTGAAATTCAAATTGCTAGAGCCTTTGCGGGAGCTCTTCAAAGACGAAGTAAGGGCGGTGGGGCGCGAACTGGGGTTAGAAAATTTCCTGATCAGCCGGCAGCCGTTTCCGGGTCCGGGGCTGGCGGTGCGAATTGCCGGAGAGGTAACCCCCGACCGGCTGCGAATGGTTCGCGAGGCCGATGCGGTTGTCCAGGAAGAGGTGAGGGCAGCGGGACTTTATGAGCGGCTTTGGCAGTCGTTCGCGGTCCTCCTGCCGGTTTCGAGTGTCGGCGTTATGGGAGACGCCCGCACCTACGCCTCCACGATCGGCATCCGCGCGGTGGAATCCGAAGACGGGATGACCGCCGATTGGGCGCAACTGCCGGGGACACTGCTGCAGCGAATGGCTACACGGATAGTCAATGAGGTGAAGGGCGTAAACCGGGTGGTTTACGACATCACGTCGAAGCCGCCTGGCACCATTGAGTGGGAATAACCCGCCCTTGGCCCAATAGCAGGCCAGAGACACCACTCCAGCGTATTGAAAAAGAAGAGCTTAGCGGCTCGCTAATTTCTGGGCCATAAAGAGCAGGAGCTGGCGATCCTTCTCATCGATGCGGGTGAGAAGTCTCTTCACCTTTTCGTAGAATCGCAGTTCCTTTTCCTGCTCGGGATTCAGACCCAGTTCCTCAGCCGAATGACGCTTGCTCAGGTTTGGCAACGGGGGCGGCTCGTCACCCTCAAAGAATAACTGGTAGAGTGGGAGTTCCAGCGCCGCCGACAACCTCTCCAGGGTTTCGAGTGAAGGGACCGTATGCCCGTTCTCAACCCTTGAAATGTAGCAGCGCAATAAGCCCGTGCGCTTTTCAATATCAC
>JASHTZ010000001.1 GCA_030040295.1 Terriglobia bacterium
GGATTGTAGGGGACCACGGCCACACCGAATCGCTTGCAAAAAGGCAGATATTCCTCCTCAATTCCCCGGGCGATCAGGTTGTACATGGGCTGGGAAACGAAGTACGGCTGATAACCCTTTTTGTCGCAAATCCAAAGTGCTTCCGCAACCTGCCACGCGGCGTAGTTCGATATCGCCGGGAATCGCACTTTGCCCGCGCGCACCAACTCCTGCATGGTCTCAAGCGATTCCTCAATGGGAGTGGAGTAATCAGGCTGGTGCAGGTAATAGAGGTCGACGTAATCGGTGCCCAGGCGCTGGAGGCTGGCGTCGATGGCTTTACGCATGGCGGCCCGGGACAAACCCTCCTCATCGGGGGCGTCGCCCATCTTGCCGCGCACTTTAGAAGCAAGGATTACCTTGTCGCGCCTGCCTTTGAGCGTCTTGCCCACGATGGTTTCCGCGGCGCCGCGGTTGTAAACGTTGGCCGTGTCGATAAAGTTGATTCCCGCGTCCAGGCAGCGATCTACAATCCGGTGCGCGGAGGCTTCGTCGGTCTGGGAGCCGAAGGTCATAGTCCCAAAGGACAACCGGGAAACCTTCAACCCGGTCTTTGGAAGCGTGCGAAATTCCATATCGTTTCTCCTCGCAGGTGCATCTAAGTTTTTGTGCGATCGGGAGGTGTTTCAACAGTTCGAAGTGGCGTGCCTGGGTGGAGCAGCCACACCGCCGCTATTAAACGTCCCCTCGCCGCGCCCTATATTACAATAATTGCCTGTGGCGGAATCTAGCCTGTTACAACTTGCGCAGGATCTTGAATGGCTGGGCTGTGAGCTCGAGCATTTTGGCCATCAACATGCGATGCTGGGATATCCGCAATCCGGCGCCTGTTGGGACGCGTTCTGCGAAAAGCAGCGTGGAGTTTTGGTGACGGCGGATAAAATCGAACGTGAGCTGAAGAATGCAGTTCGGTATAATCCTTCAGTGCTGGTGGGGGTTGAATATCCCTTGGACGAAGCCCTGGACTTGGTAACCGCCTTGCTCGGGGAAGTGGAGGAGATTAAGCACTGCGCGGTTTTCGCGGTGCAGGTGATGCCTTCCAAGGTGCGCGCTTTCACCAAGTTGATTGGGGAGTATCAGGAAGCCAGAGGAAAAATCTCGGGAAAGCCTTTATAGGCGTTAGGGCTGGCAAACGCTGACAAGGTGTTAGGAAGTTGTTACCAATCGGGCGTTCCACGTAAGTTCCAGGAGGTTCACCACCATGGACGAACAACTATTGACGAAGCAACTCCAGGAAGAGGGATTCGACGACGTCTACGTGTGGGAAGACGGTCCGGGCATGAATTATCCTCCTCACCAGCACCCTGACGTTTCAGCCCACATCATCCTGGCCGGCGAGATGACCGTCACGCTGGAGGGCCAAACCCGCACCTACAGGCCGGGTGAACGTTTCGATATCCCGGGCAAGGTTCCACACTCCGCCAGCATGGGACCGGAGGGGTGCAAATACCTGGTTGGAGAGAAGTAGGAGTTGCGTTCTTCTTATCCCAACTTTAAAGCTCTCTTGCAAGGCGCGGAGAACCGCGCGGTTGGTGCTTAGCCCTTTCGCCATTCCTCCCAATCTTTTCGAACGGCGTCCGCCATCCTCTTGGCCGCTTCGTGCACCCATCCGGATTTGCGCTTGACGAGGTCGCGGCGCACATTCTTAATCGCCTCTCTGCTTCCCAGGTGAATGTTGGCCGTCTCAAAACCCATGGAGTGGAGCAGTCGCTCCTCATCGCGCTTCTTGGGGACTGCGGACAACTCAATGCGGCAGCAATGCGGAGCCAGTCGCCGAACAATCCAGCGGCCACGCAGGTGAACGAAGGGATCGAGGGCGCGCGCCGCGGTGGTGATGATCTCCTCATAAAAAATCTTCTTCGAGCCTTTGTCATCCTTCGCCCAGACGCACGCCGATGGGCAGAGGGCCTTGGCCTCACGCGCCACGCGACCTCCATCCCAATCCGCCAGCGCCACAAACCTCTCACGGCCCAGGCTCCCCAAACCCGCCACACGGTGCGCGACTCGACAGGCCAGATCCCGGCCAGGCAGAAGATCCTCTAACGCCTTCCGCGCGCTTTTCGGAACCTCCCCGCGAATGGAAGGAAGCCCGTTCATTTTTCCCCAGAAGTGGACGGGGTCGCGCAGTTCGCCGGTGGCCGCTTCGCGCAGCCACCGGTTATCCTCTTCCAAAACGAACGGTTTGCCGCCGCTTTCCAGGCCCTCGCGATATCCGGCCAGGATGGCCGCGCAGGCTTCTTCGTGCTTCAGGACCAGATGGTTTGCGGAAATCGCCAGGTGAGCACTTACCGCGAGGCGCACCAGATCGTTGGCGTATGCCATGGGATAAGTTTCATCGAAATCGTTCACACCCCAAATCAGGCGTCCTTCCTGATCGCGCCAGGTGCCGAAATTCTCCACGTGAAGGTCGCCCACGGCCAGCACGCGAGGCGCCCTTGCCAGGTCCGGGCAGACCTGGTTCCACACCTGCACCCAGCGGTAGAAGGTGGCCCGCAGAAATTGAAAGGTATCCTCGGCCATGCGGGTATGTTTCAATGCCAGGTCAGAGGGAACAATCGTAATGTGCTTGGCCAGCCACGCCTCATATTTCTTCGTTGCCTTTTTGATGCGCATCGCATCCTACCTTTCCGGCGGTGACTGCACTCGATGGAAATATTCCTCGACCCTTCGCAGGTCTTCCTCCGTGTCGACCCCGATCGTGTCCGTGGGAGTTTCCACCACCATAATGTCCACGCCATTCTCGAGAAAACGCAGTTGCTCGAGCTTCTCCAATTTCTCGAGTGGCGAGGGTGGAAGCTGGTGGAACTTCTTCAGCGCTTCGGCGCTGAACGCATAGAATCCCTGGTGCTTGAAGTATTGCACCGGTCCCCGGCCGTCGCGGTCAAAAGGAATGCGCGCGCGGGAGAAATAGAGCGCCCTGCCGGAGAGGCCGGTCACCACCTTCACCACATTGTGGTCAAGCGCAGCTTCGGCATCGATGGCAACCTTCAGGGTTGAGACCTGCGTCGCGGGCGCCTCCTCAAAAGGAAGCAGCAAGCGCTCCAGGTGCACGGGAGTAATCATGGGTTCGTCCCCCTGGATGTTGACGTAAATCCCGGCGGGCTCTTTCGCCATTACTTCCGCCAGGCGATCGGTGCCGGACTTATGCTCGCGCGATGTCATCATGGCGGGAATGCGGTGCTCGCGGCAAAAAGTTTCTACCTCAGGGGAGTCTGTCGCCACCAGCAGGTGGTCAAGGCAGGCGGCGCGGCGCGCGTTTTCGTAAACCCAGGCGACCATGGGGCGGCCGCAGATGGTCCGCAACGGTTTGCCGGGCAATCGCGTGGACGCGAGGCGCGCCGGAATTACTCCCAGAACTCTATGCATCGCAAGAAACCAAGGGCAGGATATGCTTAGACATCGCCGATTTGCAAGCGGTTGCTTCCGGCATTTTGGCGTGTCAGAACTGCAAATTGGCGACGTTTTTTTCGCACAATTCTTTTTCTTGTCAGACGACTTGATTGCGGCCAAGGCCTGGTCTAAGCTTTTCTGCGCTTTAACCGCAGAGAAGTTTGTGCGAAATCTACCGACCTTGATGAGCGCTGTGTTTATGCGGGTGCGCAAGGCCTCTCTGCTTGCCGAGCCGCGATTTTCAAGGCTTCGGCCCGGTCTTGTTTTGGAGGAAATTCGTGCTATATTAAAGAAGTGAACCGATTCATCTCTGATACGTTGCAACTCCCGCGTGGGACTGTCTTAGCACGAAAAAAGTGGAATGAAACCGTGTTCGGCTAGTGAAGGTTCAGGCGCTCTGGCAACGCCCATCCATTCAAGTGCGCAGGCGAGCTCAGCCACGGAGCGAGCGGACTCTCCGCCGTCCGGGCCGGCCAACTATTCTCCCTCTGAAGCCACCATGAACGCATGGCATGAAATCCTGGGTTATTTGAAAGGGAAGGTAAACCACCAAAGTTATCAAACCTGGCTTCGCCCCACCCGGTTCAGCCACGTCAATCATGAGGCGATTGTCGTGCGCGTCCCCAATCGTGAATTCCAGAATTGGATCCAGGAACACTACGGCAATTTGATCAACGAAGCTCTTGCGCACCTCCACCTGGACGGGCAAAAGGTTCTTTACGTTGTGGAGGAAGACTCCGAACAAAAGCAGACTGAAAAAGTGGACACCAAAGCTTTTCAAACCAAGCTGGATTTTGAGTCCGTTGACCACCAGTTGAATCCCCGCTACACCTTCGACACCTTTGTGGTGGGAAACTGCAACCAGTTTGCCCACGCGGCGGCGCAAGCTGTGGCCCAAAGTCCCGCCAAGGCTTATAACCCGCTCTTTCTCTATGGAGGCGTGGGGCTGGGAAAGACCCACCTGATGCAGGCCGTCGGCCACACCATCAAGAGCAAGTGGAAAGAGCGGCGCCTGGCTTACGTTTCCTCCGAAAATTTCACCAATGAGGTCATCAACTCGCTGCGCTACGATCGCATGGTCTCGTTCCGGGATAAGTATCGGAATGTTGATGTCCTCCTCATGGATGACATTCAGTTCATCGCGGGAAAAGAACGGACTCAGGAGGAGTTTTTCCACACTTTCAACACGCTCTATGAACAACAGAAGCAGGTGGTGATTTCGAGCGACTGCGCGCCCAAGGAAATCCCCGATTTGGAGGAACGCCTGCGCTCGCGCTTCGCCTGGGGATTGACCGCTGACTTGCAGGCCCCTGATCTCGAGACCAAGCGCGCCATCCTGGCGAAAAAAAGTGAAACTCAGGGAGTAGCCTTGCCCGATGACGTCAGCGACTTTGTGGCGCGAAAAATTAAATCCAGCGTACGGGATCTGGAGGGAGCCTTGACGCGCCTTCTAGCTTACGCCTCCCTCACCGGCGCTGCCGTTTCGCTTGCCATGGCCCAGCAGGTGCTCAAGAACCTCGTGGATCTTGAAGATCGCCGCGTGTCGATCGAGCACATTCAGCGCGCCGTCTGCCAGCACTATGGGCTCAGCTTGGCCCAATTGAAGGCCAAAGACAACCGGCATTCTGTAGCTTATCCGCGGCAGATTGCCATGTTCCTGGCCAAAGAGCTGACCCCGGCATCGCTTCCACAGATCGGCAGGCAGTTCGGCGGAAAGCACCACACCACTGTATTGCATTCCATCAGCAAAATCGCCGAACTGCGCGAGACTGACAGAGAATTAAACAGACTTCTCAACAAGCTACGCGATAGTCTGAATTGAACTTGGGGAATATTCCAGAATTGACTCAAGAAGGAGACTTGTGAAATTCTCCGGCACGGCAAGGATCTTGTACCTTTCCACAATTTTCGGATTCGCATCAACAGACAAAAAGCCTGTAAGCTACTCCATCTTGGGAGTTTCTAAATTCTTCCACATTTCCACAGCACTGCTACTAAATACTAATTTGTTGAGAGATAATTTCTATGGAGATTTCTACCAGTAAGAATGACCTCCTCAAGGAACTGATGCTGACGCAGGGTGTGGTGGAAAAAAAGACTACCATCCCAATTCTCTCCAACCTGCTTTTCGAGGTGGATGAATCCACGCTGCGCATCAGCGCGACGGACCTGGACCTGGGGATTCGCTGTGGGTGTCCGGCCATGGTGAAGGAAGGTGGAGCCGGGGCGGTTCCGGCCAAGCGCCTGTTTGAAATCGTCCGTTCCCTGCCTGATGCTGAAGTGCGCTTCAAACTTCTCGAGAATCACTGGGTGCAGGTGACCTGCGAGCGATCATCCTTCAAACTGGTGGGAATGGCGCGGGACAATTATCCCGTTTTGCCCGACGTTCCCAAACCCCTGGCTTCGCTCCCCGCCAATGTTTTCAGCGCCATGATTCACAAGACCATCTTCGCCATATCCAATGAAGAGTCGCGCTACACCTTGAATGGCGCCCTATTGCTTCTCAAACCTGAGAGCGCCAGCATGGTGGCGACGGATGGGCATCGACTGGCGATGGTTGAACGCGACGTTCAGGTGCAGGGATTGAAGAGCGAGTTGCGCCTGCTTGTGCCGAAAAAGGCGATGGCGGAGCTCATTCACCTGATCGCTGAGGTGGAAGATGAAACCGCCATCGAGATTTCCAAGGACGAAAGTCACCTCTTCTTCCGCATCGGCGCCCGCGTGCTGATTTCGCGAATGTTGACGGGCCAATTCCCCAACTATGAGGCTGTGCTTCCGCGCGAAAACACTAAAGTTGTGGAGATGGACAAGGATAAAGTTACAGCGGCCATCCGCCGCGTCGCCCTGCTGGCGGACGAACGCTCCCACGCCATTCGCATGCAGGTGGAGAAAGACAAAGTGGAAGTTTTCTGCTCCAGCGGCGAGTACGGCGAGGCGCATGAAGTGCTGGACGCCGCCTATGACCATGAGCCGATGCAAATCGGGTTCAATTACCAGTATCTTCTCGATTTCCTGGGGGTGGTTGGCGAGGGCGGGAAAATCCGCATCGAATTGAAGGACGAACAGAGCGCCGGGCAGCTTCGGCCGGCGGAGCAGGACGCTTACCAGTATCGCTACGTGGTCATGCCCATGCGAATTTGAACTTTATGGCATGACCGGGGCCTTATGGTCGGCCTTAGCCGGAAGAAGAGGGAATCGCTATACTGAAGCCACGCCATAAGCTCCATTCGAGTTCCCGCGATAATAGCCAACGAGTGGGATTTCTCCAGCCCGGCCAACTTAACAAAGCATCAAATGAGCAGGGGGTTTTGAAAGCAAGTGAGTAAAGAGAAAGAACAGGAAAAGAACGGCGCCCAGAATTACGATGCGGACAGCATCAAAGTCCTGGGCGGCTTGGAAGCGGTCCGCAAGCGGCCGGCGATGTACATTGGCTCCACCGGACCCGTGGGGTTACACCACCTAGTTTGGGAAGTTGTGGACAATTCCGTAGACGAGGCTCTGGCAGGCTTCTGCGACCTCATCACCGTGGTGGTCCACGCTGATAATTCCGTCACCGTCATCGACAATGGCCGCGGCATTCCCGTGAACATGCACAAGGAGGAGGGCCGCTCCGCCGCGGAAGTCGTCATGACCGTCCTGCACGCGGGCGGCAAATTCGATTCCAAGAGCTACAAAGTCTCGGGCGGTCTGCACGGAGTGGGCGTCTCCGTGGTGAACGCGCTTTCCGAGTCGCTCGAGCTCGAAATCTGGCGCGACGGCTACACCTGGGAGCAGTCCTACGAACGCGGCAAGCCCCTCGCTGCCTTGAAGCGCGCCGGCAAGACGGAGAAAAAGGGAACCAAGGTCACTTTTCTGCCCGACGGTCAGATTTTCTCGTCGATCGAATTCAATTTTGACACGCTGTCCCAACGCCTACGCGAGCTCTCGTTCCTGAACAAAGGCCTCACCATCCGGCTGAAAGATGAGCGCAGCAACAAGCAGAGTGAGTTCCACTACAACGGCGGCATCTCCGAATTCATCAAGCACCTCAACAAGAACAAGGACGTGCTGCACCCCACGCCCATCTACGGCGAGGCCGACCGCGACGACGTCCACATGGAATTCGCCATTCAATACAACGACGGCTATGCGGAAAATGTTTTTTCGTTCGCCAACAACATCAACACCATCGACGGCGGCACGCACCTTTCCGGATTCCGCTCCGCCCTCACGCGAGCCATCAACCAGTTCGGGCAGAACCAGAGTCTGTTCAAGGACGTGAAGGAAAACCTTCAGGGCGAAGACGTGCGCGAGGGCCTGGTGGCGGTGATCAGCGTGAAGCTGCCGCAGCCGCAGTTCGAGGGGCAAACCAAGGGGAAGCTCAACAGCGACATTCAGAGCGCCGTGGCCAGCTTCGTTTACGAGAAGCTGATGGAAGCTTTTGAGAAGAATCCCACCGTGGGCCGCAAAATATGCGCCAAAGCCATCGATGCGTCGCGCGCCCGCGAGGCCGCGCGCAAGGCCCGCGAGTTGACGCGGCGCAAGGGTGCGCTCGATTCCGGCGGCCTGCCCGGCAAATTGGCCGACTGCCAGGAACGCGACCCGCAGCGCTGCGAGCTGTTCCTTGTTGAGGGCGACTCGGCCGGCGGCAGCGCCAAGCAGGGCCGCGACCGCCGCTACCAAGCCATTCTGCCGCTGCGCGGAAAAATCCTGAACGTCGAAAAAGCTCGCTTCGACAAGATGCTGGGCCACGAGGAAATCCGCGCCCTCATCACCGCGCTCGGTACCGGCATCGGCAAGGACGATTTCGACATCGCCAAGCTCCGCTACTCCAAAATCATCATCATGACCGACGCGGACGTGGACGGCTCGCACATCCGCACGCTGCTGCTTACTTTCTTCTATCGCCAGATGCCGGAGCTGGTGGAGCGCGGCAACGTCTACATCGCTCAGCCGCCACTGTATCTGATCAAGAAGGGCAAGAAGGCCCAGTACATTCACGACGAAAAGGAATTCCGCCGCGAAGTGCTGCGCCGTGCCACGGAGGACCACGCCGTGAAGTTCGGCGAAGGCTCCAAGGCCGTGAAGCTGGAAGGCGGCGAGCTGACCAATTTCCTGATGGCGTTCGGCGAATACATCGACCTCTTCACCAAGCTCGAGAAGCGCATTGGAGACAGCCGGCCGATTGACGCCATGCTGCGCGCTGACCTTTCAAAGAAGACCGAGCTCGAAAACCAGACAAAGCTCGAGAAAGTCGCGAAGGAGCTGAAGGCTGAAGACTTCAAAACCGCGATCAAGCTCGACGAAGAGCACAACATCCATTTCCTCGCCTTCAGCAGCGCGACCCAGCCCGAGCGCATGATCGACTGGGACCTGCTCTCCAGCCCCGAATACCGCCGCCTTTTTGAATTGCACAAGCGCGTCCGCGAATTCGACCGGCCGCCATTTACGATCACCTCAAACGGAAACCAACTGACCATCGAAGACCGCCAGGAGCTGGTGGACCACGTCATGTCCGTCGGCAAGAAGTCGTTCACCGTGCAGCGCTTCAAGGGCCTGGGTGAAATGAACCCCGAGCAGTTGTGGGAAACCACCATGGACGCCGAGCAGCGCACCATGTTGCAGGTGAAAGTTGAGGACCAGGTGGAAGCCGACTCCATCTTCACCGTCCTGATGGGAGACGTCGTCGAACCCCGCCGCCAGTTCATCGAAGAAAATGCCCTGGATGTGAAGAATTTGGATATTTAAGCTTGATGTTCAGGGATGGTAGTGGGTTCTTCTCTGAATAAGCGGTGAGTCACATGACACAACGTGCGACGAATAACCGCAAGCTCGGCAGCAAGCTGATCTTCGCCACCACCGGTATACTCGTAGCATTCGGACTTTTGGCGTTTCGACCAATAGGCGCCTCACAAATCAGGGGACTCGCGACTCAGGCGCGCGGTGCCCCGCTGCCTTCATTCGAAGTGGCATCGATCAAATTGTGCAAGTCGCGCTCCCCGTTGCCAGGCATTCACCTCTTTAATGACCGGTTCAATGCGACGGCTACAGCGTTCATGTTGATTAAGAATGCATTTGGCCACGATCGCCATCAACTTAGTGCTGAGGAGATCTCAGGGGGGCCAGACTGGATAAAGTCCCAACTGTTTGAAATTAACGCCAAGGTGGATGACTCACTGGTTGAGAGCGCATGGAAAAATGCCTCGTTCCAGCAGAAGTACTGGCAGACCATGCCGATGGTGCAGTCCTTACTCCTTGATCGATTCAAGCTGGAGGTGAGACACGAGACCAAGGTGCTTCCGGTATGGGAGTTGACTTTGGGCAAGGGTGGTCCGAAGTTCAAAGAGGACGATCCCAGTCTCCATCCGAGCATGACATATTTTCACGGTCTCGGGAAGTTGGACATCACTTCGACTTCGCTCATTGAGTTCGGATCATGGATTTCGTTTCAACCGGAGTTAGGAGACCGAGTCGTGTTGGACAAGACCGGGCTTAAGGGTTATTACACCTTTGCGTTGCGCTGGGTGCCTGAATCGCCAGCCGCGGGTAACAGCCAGTCGGGTGGAGGTGCCTCCTCATCCGAGTCCTCAGGACCCTCGCTCTTCACGGCCCTTCAGGAACAACTCGGATTGAGGCTGGTACCAGCGAAGGCCCCCGTGGATGTTCTCGTCATCGATTCCATCGAAAGGCCCTCCGAAGACTGATCCGCTGCCGACGCTTCTTGAAGTTCTGTCTCGGCATGCCGGTTTGGTTGGCCTGCCGCTGTTGTATTTTACCCAGTGGGAGGATTGTTGGTCTTCAAGACGTACAGGCATGCAGTGCCTTTTGACGGCCAAAAATGAACTGCCATTGTCATTCCTTCACGATGTAGCCTAAAATGCTGAATATGAGCACCGAACGTCTGAAGCGCATCACAGTGGAAGAGGGCAAATGCGGTGGCCGCCCGTGCATCCGGGGATTGCGCATGCGAGTTACGGACATCCTCGGCTTGCTCGCGGCCGGCGCGACCTATGAAGAAATTCTTGCCGACTACCCCTTTCTTGAGCGCGAGGATATTCTCGCCGCCATCGAATATGCAGCCCGGCAGGCGGACCACTCCGTCCTGCAGACGTCGTGAAATTTCTCGTCGACAACCAACTGCCCATGGCGCTTTGCCATTTCATTGCCTCTCGTGGCTGTGACTGTGAGCATGTGCTTGACCTCGGGATGGAGCGGGCGCTGGACTTTGCCATCTGGGAACATGCTAGACTCACGGATCGAGTGATCGTCAGCAAGGACGAAGACTTTTTCCATCTGGCCAGCCTTCCCGATGCCGTCGGAAGACTTGTTTGGGTGCGGCTGGGTAATTGCCGAACGCCTTTTCTAATAGCGCGATTTGAACAGCTTTGGTCGAAAGTTGCGGCGTTGCTTCAAGCTGGCGAGCGGATCGTCGAGATAAGATAGGAGAGAAATCCCCATCGTCTGGTGCGGCGCGCACCAAGAAGAGATCACGAGGAATCAAGCAAGTGCGAAAGGCCGAATCACTTAAGGAATTAAAAAGAATTATGGACCATCCTGGTTTTGGCATGTGGGCGGACCGGGAGGATATGAAAGACGTCCGTGCATGGCTTAAGAAGGTCCGTACTCCGCGGTATCTAAAGGACGGCGGGACTCAATTCTCGCCTCAACCCCAAGAGACAAGGCGCAAACATAAGCAAGCGAAGCGCACACGAACAGGATAGGTCTGCTACCTCTGGCGATCAGGGAGACGAGGCCCGATCATGAGAACAAAATCCGTCTTCTCAGTGATTGTTTCTGGGTCATTGCTGTTATGTTTTCTCTCTTGGCTGACCTTAGCTCAGGCTCCGCCTTCGGTCTCTGGTCACGCCATTGTCCTCCACGCCGCGCGGCTGTTGGAAATTGATTCGGGCAAAATGCTGACGCCTGGCGAAATTTTGGTGCAGGGCGAGCGCATTGCGGGAGTAGGCTCATCGGTCAGGCGCCCCGAGGGAGCGGAAGTCATCGACCTGGGCGATACGACGTTAATGCCCGGACTGATTGACGCGCACGTGCACCTGTTCCTGCATCCGGGTGCGGAGGATTTGCAGACGGTTGAAGAATCCGTCCCGCAGCGCACCATCACCGCCACACTTCAGGCGCGCGACGACCTGATGGCGGGCTTCACCGCCGAGCGCGACATGGGCACGGAGGGCGCGGGTTCGGCGGACACCGCCGTGCGGAATGCAATTAACAATGGCTTGATTCCCGGCCCGCGCCTGCGCATCAGCGGCAACGCCATCGACATTCTGGGCGGGCACGAAGACGCCATTCACTACAACCCCGCGCAGCACGTGCTTTCGAACGCCACCTACGCGAACAGCATTAGTGAAATCGTGGAAGTCATCCGCGAGCAGTATAAGGAAGGCGCCGATTTCACCAAGATGTACGAAACCGGTCGCGACCAGCTTCGCGACGGGCGTTTCACCACGCCCTATCAATTTTCGGAAGCGGAGCTCGCCGCCGCCGTGCAGGAAGCCGCGCGCACCGGCAAGCAGGTGGCCGTGCACGCGACGGGCGAACCCGGAACGCTCTACGCTGCCCAAGCAGGCGTCGTCTCCGTCGACCATGCTTTTCAGTTGAGCGATGAAACCATGCGCCTGATGCGCGAAAAGCAAATCTTCGCCGTGCCCACCTTTACCATCATCGAGTACTTTGCCGACCACTCTGCCACACCCTCGGCGGGCGCCCGCGAGCGCCAGATGCTCGATTTCCACGCCGCCGAATTCCGCAAGCAACTGGCCGCCGCGGTCCCCATGGCCGTGGGCTCCGACGTTGGACCCTTTCCCCACGGCATGCAGGCGCGCGAGCTTGAGCTGATGGTGAAATACGGCATGAAGCCCCTCACCGCGCTGCAAGCCGACATGATCAAT
>JASHTZ010000074.1 GCA_030040295.1 Terriglobia bacterium
AGGCGGAAATTAAACGCCCGGTTTCCGGCGCGGCGCCGTCACAGTCGCTGTGGAAATTCGCGCGGCTTCACTTTGAATTCGCCCGCGTGGGTTTTGTGAATACCCTCGCCTACCGGCTGCGCTACTACACAGGGATCGTTACCTATTTCATTTACGTGTCCATTTATTACTTCATCTGGAAGGCCATCTACGAGCACAGCGCGTCCATTGAAGGCTTTGACTTCGCGCATCTGCTCACCTACATCGGCGTGGGGTGGATTATCCGGTCGCTCTATTTCAATAACATCGATCAGGACCTTGCCTACCAGGTTATGGAGGGCCGCCTGGCGATGGACCTGATCAAGCCGGTAAATATTCAGTTCATGTATGTCGCGCGGGCCGCAGGTGAGGCGGTGTTTCGCCTTGCTCTGCTCACCGTTCCCACGGCGATCGTTTTATTTCTGGTATACCCCTTGCGGCTTCCCGCGAGTGTGGGTGACGGTGTGGCATTTATTGTCAGCGTCGGCTTCAGTTTTCTGATCGTCGCGGCCATCAATTTCGCCGTGGGCACTTTCGCGTTGCGGTTGCAATCCATTCTGGGATTACTGCGGGCCAAGTTTTTCTTTCTGGAGCTTTTCTCCGGCCTATTGCTGCCGATGACCTTTTTCCCGAGGGTGGTACAGAAAATCCTCGACCTGATGCCTTTCCAATACATCAGCTACATCCCCATGTTGATTTATCTCGGCAAGCTTCACGGAAGCGATTTGCTGCGCGCCATGGCCATACAGGTTTTCTGGGTCACTGTGCTGATGGCCATAGGCGACGGTCTGTGGCGCTGGTCAACCGGAAAGTTGATCATTCAGGGAGGTTAGCTGGGCCGGAGTTTTGTACCGAGAGAGGGAAATGAAAAGACACTTTCGACTGCTGGTTCTCTATTTTGCCCAATACGCGAAGGTGCGCCTGGCGTACAAGGCCGATTTCATCATTGCCTTTTTTTCTTCCATGGCTGCGACGGTGCTTGGATTCGGCTTTGTCCTGGTCCTGTTTACGAAAATCCCGCGCTTGCAGGACTGGTCATTCGATGAGGTGATGTTCCTGTACGGGTTCTCCATGATTCCCCTCGGGTTTTTCAATGTGGTCAGTTGGAACCTCTACGATTTCAGCGAGCTTTACATCATTGAGGGAAGGTTCGATCGCTTGCTCCTTAGGCCTGTCTCGACTCTCTTTCAAGTCGTCTTTGAAAAATTTCGCCTGGAGTCGTTACAGGAAGTCGTAACCGGCCTCCTGGTGGTGGGCTACTGCGTTCATCGCATGCATCTCGAGTTGGGAGTGTTGGATTTTCTCTGGTTCGCCGTCACGGTAGTGTGTGGAGCGGTGATTTACCTTGCGGTGTTCCTGATCTTAACCGCAGTGTCCTTCTGGTTTGAGGACCGCGTGGGAATAGTTCCGCCCGTATTCAACATGCTCAACTTCGCGCGCTATCCATTGACCATTTACAACGTCTTCATTCAGTTTTTGCTGAGTTGGATTATTCCCTTCGGCTTCGCAACGTTTTATCCCACCACGCACTTCCTCGGAAGGAGCGCTTTCACGTTGTATTTTCATCTGGTACCCGTGGTAACGGCGGGTTTCGCAGCGCTGGCCGTGGTGATTTGGAACCGGGGAGTGGCGAACTACAGCAGCACGGGGACGTAGCGGCTATTTCAGGATTTCCGAGAGTAGCAATGAAAATCCGCTGAGCAAATCCGGCTCTTCGAACTTCTCTCCTGCCTGCGCGCTGCGCACCTCGGGATCGCGCTTCCCTTGACCATAACGATAGGCGAGTTGGGTCGGGCGGTAGAAGAGCCACACGGCCTGAACGCCTGCCCGCAGATACTGCGCGACCTTCAGATTCAGGTCATCGGCGCGATCGTTCGTCGAAACAATTTCGAGAGCCAGGTCGGGAGCGATGGGCAGGGGAACTTGCGCCAGATCGACACCCTCAAGCCGCCCCCTCCGGAAGAAGGCGATATCCGGCCTGCGGACGATGCCTTCACCCAGCCGCACGTCCATCTCGCTGATTACTTCGCCGATAGGGTGGGCATCAAGGAACGTTTGAAACCGGCTGTTCAAGCGGTCCCGGGTCTTGTTGTGAAAAAAATCTGCGGAAGGCGTCACAATCAACTCCCCCTCGCTGAGTTCATAGCGCATTCCCACGGGTTCGTCGAGGGCCGCGTATTGTTCGACGGTGAGTAAGGTCTTGGTAGCCATAAAATCGCCCTTGAACGAACCAGATTACCACTAAACTTGTGCGATTGCGCGATGGCACTCCACTTTACAAAACCTCCTCGTAAACCGCCAGCGTGGCCTCCGCGGTGCTCCGCCAGGTGAATTCGCCTGCCCGGGCGAGCCCTTTCTGAACAAGACCAGCCCTCAGTTCCGATTGTTCGGCCGCCTGGACAACTTTCTGTGAAATGTCCGCGGGGTCGTGCGGGTTAACGTAGAGCGCTGCGCCGCCCCCCACCTCCGGCATCGACGAAACGTTGGAGGTCACGACGGGCGCGCCCGCGGCCATCGCCTCAAGCACGGGAATGCCGAAGCCTTCTTCGAGCGACGGGAACAAGAAAACGCTCGCCGCCTGATAAAGGCGCGCCAGTTGCGCGTCGTCAACATGTCCAAGCAGCTTTATGCGATTTTCCAGTGACTCCGCGCGAATGAATTCATGGATGGCCTCGCTGCCGTGGCCGCTGCCTCCAGACAGAACCAAACTGTACCGGGGTGGAAGGAGTTTCAGCGCCTTGAGCATGTTGAGAGTGTTTTTGCGCGTTTGCATCACGCCCACGTTCAAAACCATTTCTCCCTCGCCGCCGAGGATTCGGGTGCGCTCTCGCAGGCGCTCCTCGGGCGATAGGACGCGGGCGGGCAAATCGACACCCAGTGGAATGACCCGGATTTTCTCCGCCGGCACCTGGGCGTGCGAGATGAGCAGCTTTTCTGTGGCGTGTGAAGCGGTAATTACTCGCGTGGCCCGGCCCACAGCCTCGATCAGCAGTGCGGAAAATTTTTTTCGAAAACCTGGAGTGGAGTAGTTCTCCCCGGTAATCGGAAAAATGTCGAAAACGGTCACGATCTCCTTGTTGAAGTGAAAAGCCGGCGGCCGTTGCGCGAGGCTATGGAAAATCTGCGCCTGCCAGGGAAGCCAGAACGTAATCGGCTCCTGAAAAACCCGCGTCGAAAATCGCGCCCGGGCATCGGGAAGCGATCCCGGTTTCAGGAAATATTGCCGGCGGCCAAAGCGCGACAGACGATAGCAAATCAGATAGTTGTGCGGGGTATCGAGGGTGAGGAGAGTTTCAATCAGGCGGCGCGAATACACGCCGATGCCGTTCAGTTGCGCATCAACACTGTAGGTGGCATCCAGCGCGATCGTTGCCATCGCTCAATTGTAGCAAGTTACGATTGCGCGGCGCGTTCAAGTTCCGCGATGTCGAGTTTTTTCATTCGCAGCATGGCCTGCATGGCCTTGGGGTGATTGATGAGTTCAGGTAGGCGCGCGGGCACAATCTGCCAGGAAAGTCCGAATTTGTCCTTCAGCCAGCCGCACTGAATCTCGCTCCCTCCCGCGGAGAGCTTCGACCAGTATTCGTCCACTTCCTGCTGGTTGTCGCATCGAACCACGAAGGAAATGGCTTCGGTAAATTTGAACACGGGACCGCCGTTGAGCGCTGTGAATCTCTGGCCGTCGAGCTCGAACGAAATTGTGAGAACGCCGCCCTTCGGTCCGCGCCCGCCCTCGGGAGTGCGCTGTTCGCCCAGGCACCGGGAGTTTTTGAAAACAGAAAGATAGAACTCCACTGCCTCCTCGGCGTTCGAATCGAACCACAGAAAAGGCGTTATGCGGGAAGAACCTTCCAGAGTGCTCATGTAAATCTCCCGGCGCCCAGCTTCGGATTTTCGTCGGTCAACAAAGTCCTGAATTCGCACAAGGCGAGCCGAGCGGTCTCTCGGGGATTGTAAACACGAGTGAACTGTGAAATGCAAATTGGATGGCGATGTGCCTCAAAGACGAAGGAGTTAACCTGAAGCCTCCGCCGCGCCCATCTCAATTCCATATTCCTTCAGCTTGCGATAGATAGTGGTTTTACCGATGCCGAGAAGCCGGGCGGCGCGTACGCGGTCCCCGCCCGTGGCCTGAAGCGCCTGCCGGATGGCTTGCTGTTCGAGTGCCTGCAAAGTGGAGAGGTCCGCGCGTGAAGCGGATTTGCGAGCAAGGTGGTAGAGCATGGTGGAAGGCAGATCCTGGGCTTGAATGAAGGGTCCTGAACCCAGTGAAACTGCGTGTTGGATGCAATTCTCGAGTTCGCGTACATTGCCCGGCCAATCGTAGCTCATCAATCGCCCCAAGGCTTCATCAGAAATCTGGGGCGCGGTTTTTTCGGAGTTGAATCGCGCCAGGAAATGCCGCGCCAGTTCCGGAATATCCTCTTTTCGATCGCGCAGAGGCGGAATCTTGATGGAAACCACGTTCAGGCGGAAAAATAGGTCTTTGCGGAATGTGCCGCGTTTGATTGCCGCCTCCAGGTCCTGATTTGTGGCGGCCACAATGCGCGCCTCGAAGCGAACCGGAGTGTTGCTGCCCACGGGCCGGATTTCGTGCTCCTGAAGCGAGCGCAGCAGACGCGATTGCAGCTCCACAGGCAACTCGCCGATTTCATCCAGGAAAACGGTGCCGGCTCCGGCCGACGCCAGCAGGCCCTGCCTCGATTGAGCCGCGCCGGTGAAGGCGCCTTTAACATGTCCGAAGAGCTCGCTTTCGATGAGGGCCGCCGGCAGCGACCCGCAATCGACGGGCACGAAGGGTTCAACCTTCCACGGACCCGATTTGTGAATGGCCCGCGCCACCAATTCCTTGCCAGTGCCGCTTTCGCCCGTGATCAGCACGGAATGGCGCTGCAACGCCACCTTGGAGATGAGGCGGTGAATCTTTTTCATTCGCTCGGAGACGCCCACCAGTCCCGCAAACTCCGCCGCCGCTAAATTCGTTGTGCCAGCCGGCCTGGACGATTCGAGTTGCCCCGGCGAGCCCTCAAGTACCTGCCTGAGATCTTCAATTTTCAGCGGCTTGGTGAGAAGAGGAAAACCGCGCAAGCGCAAGGGATGCTGCGGTGTGGGTATGCCGATTCCTTCAACCATGAGAACGATATTGACTGCATTTTTTGTCCTGCCGAGGGCAGCGGGCAGTTCGCTTCCGAGCTGGGTGCCCAGCCGAAAATCCAATAGAACCAGGTTGAAATCCCCATTCTCGAGGAATGCCAGGGCCGCTGCGCCGGAATCCGCCGAGATGACCTGGCAGGCGCAGTCGCGAAGCACACGCGCACATTGCTCCTGCGAAGCCTCGTCATTGTCAACAACCAGCACCTTCCTGTTCATGGCGGCAAAACCTGGGCCCACGATGGACATGGCATCCACCTGGACGGGGGTGAATCTATTTACGGACAAGTATATATCGTTAATCAGGTATTGTCAAAATCTTGGCTTGTGGTGATGATATTTATGGTATGACTAACAAATTGTTTTCAAGAAGGTCGACGAGAAAAATGCCCGGACGGCGGAAGGAAAACTCCACGGGCAAAGCTGCGGCATGAGCAGTCCTGGCTGGTTTCGGAATAACTTCGGAGGGGTTCGTTCAAACCCAAACCGTCTCACCTGACCTTGGGGCCATGTATGATATATTCGTGCCGAAAGAAATCCTGAAAAGGCATGCCCGTCCTCGGCCACCTGCTCCTTTTCGTCAGGGTGAATCACCATAAACACCAGGGTTTAAGGCTCACTGTTCACCTGCTTGGGGTCGTGATTTCTGCCGGAGGTGTTTGAATGCTGAAAGTGGCGTGGTTGACGTGCGGTTTCCTATTGCTGGCCTCCAATCTTTTCGGCCAAGTGGACCGTGGGAGCTTGATGGGAACGGTTGAGGACTCGTCCGGGTTGGCGGTGCCAGGTGCGAATGTGAGTGCTGTGCGGAATTCCAGCGGCCAGGACCGCCAGGGAATTTCATCCGCGAGCGGCACTTACGACATTCCGGAGTTGGCGGTGGGAACCTATACGGTAACCATTAGTGCGCGTGGCTTCCAGTCCGCGAGGTATGAAAACGTAGAGGTGGCGATGGAGCACACCACCACGCTCAACACGGTCCTGAGCGTTTCCGGAGGAACGGAAAAAGTTGAGGTAACGGCGAACGGCGAGCAATTGGAAGAAAACTCCAATACTTTGGGGGCGCGCATCGAACGCAAACAATTGGATGAGCTTCTGCTCAACGGCCGGAACTGGGCGACGCTTACGGCTCTTGCCCCCCTGGCTGTCGACACGGATTACAACAGCAGCAGCAACCAGCGGAGCATTCGCGTTGCCGGACGGGGCCGCGACGACAACAACTTCACCTATGACGGAGTGGATGCGACCAACATCATCAACCAGGCGCAGCAGCCTTATGTTCGCCTGGCAGTGCCGCTGGACACCATTCAGGAATTTCGCGTCGTGTCCATGCTGGCCACGGCGGAGACCGGAGCCACGGCGGGAGCCCAGATGGCGGTAATTTCACCTTCGGGCACCAACCAGTTTCATGGCGACGCTTTTGAATTTGTCCGCAACGATATTTTTGACGCCCGAAACTTCATCGACCCCACGAAGCCCCCCTTTCGATTGAACCAGTTTGGCGGCGCCTTGGGCGGCCCCATCGTTTCCGGTAAGACTTTTTTCTTCGGAGCATATGAGGGCTATCGACAAATTCTTGGACAAACCCTGATTGGGTATGTTCCCACCACCTCCTTCCGTCAGCAGGTCGCTGCACAATCGCCGGCGCTAAACGCTGTGCTCGACGCCTATCCCGCGGGGGCGCTGCCTGTGACGGGCAATCCCGACGCCGCGGAATTCCTGGGGTACGGCCGTCAGCTTGGCAATGAAGACTCCGGCATGATGCGCGTGGACCATCAATTCTCCGCCAGGACAACCGCCTTCGCGCGCTTGAATATTGATCGAGCCGTCAGCAGCGTGCCGCTGGCCAGTTCCGGCCAATATCTGGAAGATTTGGAGGTGCTGAACTCCTCGCCTGAGAACGGAGCGGTCGAACTCTTGCACATCTTCTCACCGCAGTTGGTGAATGAGGCAAAGTTTGGATTCAACCGCAGCACGGCCGACACAACGGACGTGAATCGAACAGGGTCGCTCTACGCATTCACCGTGCCCGGTTTCACAACTTTAAATAACGACCGGGTGAGCATCGGCGCGGGCAACACTTTTGCCGGCATCGACAACCTCACGAAAATCCGGGGCCGCAACGTGATCAAAGCGGGAGTGGAAATCAGGCGGGTCCAGATGAATCAAGGCAAGACGGCCAGCGGCACGGTTACGTTTGCCTCCCTGAGCGCTTTTGAGGCAGACCAGGTCAGCACCGCCAAGTACACTCAGCCCCAGCCCATCAACGGCCTGCGAAAGTTTATGTACTTTGGCTATATTCAGGATGAATTCAAATGGCGTCCCGACCTGACGCTCAATCTTGGCGCGCGATACAGCTTTTTCAACATATTTCACGAAGTCTACGGTCGGCCGAATCCCTTCGATTTTGAAACCTGCGGCCCGCAAGGCTACTGTGGCGTGGGAGCAAGCTTTGGGCAGCCGACTTATCGCGACCTTGATCCGCGCATCGCCATCGCCTGGACCCCGCCGCGATGGGGAGGCAAGACGGTGATTCGCACGGGCTTCGGGACTTATCACCAGGACGGCCAACTTGACGACCAGAACGTGCCCGAATCGAACGAGGTGGAGAACTTCTCGCTTTCATCAACCACCACGCCGGGGCTGACCTATCCCATTGATCCATTCCTGACGGATGTTACCGGCGTGATTTCGCCCTCCGCCATGGCGCGACGGCGCAAGGACATGTACGTAAGTGAATGGGGGCTTTCCATTCAGCAGTCGCTCCCGCTGGGGCTTGTGGGAACTGTCGCCTATGTGGGCAGCAAAGGCACTCACCTTCTGACACTTTCGTACGTTAATGTGCTGAATCCCCTGACCGGCTTGCCGCCCTATCCGCAATTCGGCGAGATTTCCTGGCGCGGAAATGACAGCAACAGCACTTATCAGGGTCTGGCCACGGGCTTGCAACGCGAATTCCGGCGCGGCCTGCTCTTCTCGTGGAATTACACCTGGTCGCACGAAATTGACGACGGCTCGATGGGAAGCGGCGATGGCGATTCGCTTACTCCCGAAATTGTCGCTTGCCGGGCTTGTGACCGCGCCAGCGGTATCTGGGACGTCCGCCAGGTGGTCAATTCAAATTTGGTTTACGAGCTTCCTTTCGGCCCCGGCAAGCCCTATTTGAATCAGCCCGGTGCCCTGGAGAAGCTTTTTGGCGCATGGGAACTCACCTCCATCGTCGCCGCCCATTCGGGTTTTCCCATTAATATCACCGTGGACCGGTCGAGCTCGGCGGTTCCCGACGGAAACACGAATAATCAGCGCCCCAATCGCCTGGCGGGAATATCGCTTATTCCCCCGGGGGGCGCAACGCCCTCAGGGTGGATCAATCCGGCGGCGTTTGCCGTGCCTGCCGCAGGCACGTTTGGAAATGCCGGGCGGGATTTGGCTCGCGCTCCCTATCTGTGGCAAGCCGACTTGGGGGCCTGCAAACGAATCAATCTGCATGAGCGTTTGCAACTTCAGTTTCGGATTGAAGCCTTCAACATTTTCAACAGGGACCAACTCGGCGCGCCCCTCTCGGATTTTTCCGCCGGGCCGGGAGAGTTCGGCGTCATCACCCAGCCCGTCAATACAACGCCCATTGGGGCGGGAACTCCCCGGCAAATTCAGTTGGCGCTGCGAATGGAGTTTTGAAGCGTCGATTCGCGGGCAACACGCCTTTACCTTCGGGGCGGAAGCAACTCGAATGATCTTCCTTCCGTCCATGGGTGGTATGCGGCGGCGAAGCGGATTCGCTCCTCCAGCGGCGGGTGGGTGTAGAGCCAGAATTTAATGAAGGGATTCGGGTCAGGGTCGGCTAGGTCTTCGTTCCCCAGGATTTGCAGAGACTCGACCTCGGCTGCGTTGGGGTTTGCGACGATGCCATAAGCCACTTCCA
>JASHTZ010000075.1 GCA_030040295.1 Terriglobia bacterium
GTTCGCCCCGATCCAGTGCCCACAACACCCGATCCCGCAAGTCTTGGGAATAGGATTGCATCTCTGCCGCTCCTTCGCCGGCAGAGATATTATCGCATAAGGTGTATACATTTAAATTGAAAATGCTCTAACTCGCGCTGCGAGTTTTTTTTCTTTGGAGCCATCCAGCACGTCCTTTCGTAATCGTATTGACAGAAGCTTTTCGGCTATGCCGCATACCGCTTCAGCAGCAGCGCGGCGTTGGTGCCGCCAAAGCCGAAGGAGTTGGAGAGCGCGTATTCCATTTCCGTCTTGCGGGCGTGGTTGGGAACGTAATCGAGGTCGCAGTCAGGATCGGGGTTATCGAGGTTGATGGTGGGAGGAATAATCTGATCCTGCAGCGCGAGAACAGTGATGCCGGCTTCAAGTCCACCCGCGCCGCCCAGCAGGTGGCCGGTCATCGACTTGGTGGAACTTACGGGAATCTTGTAAGCATGGTCGCCAAAGACTTTCTTGATGGCCATGGTTTCCAGGCGGTCGTTGTAAGGCGTCGAGGTGCCGTGGGCGTTGATGTAACTGACCTGTTCGGGAAGAATCTTAGCGTCGGCGAGCGTGGCGCGCATGGCACGCACGGCTCCGTCGGCATTCTCGTCCGGTTGGGTAATGTGAAACGCGTCGCCAGACATGCCGTAGCCCACGATTTCCGCCAGAATCGGCGCGCCGCGCTTGAGAGCGAAATCCAAACCTTCCAAAATGAGCATTCCCGAGCCTTCGCCAATCACAAAGCCGTCGCGGTCCTTGTCAAACGGGCGGCTGGCTTTCTCGGGCTCCGAGTTGCGGGTGGAAAGCGCGCGCATGGAGGCAAATCCCCCCACGGAGAGCGGTGTTATAGCCGCCTCCGCCCCGCCTGAGATCATCACGTCCGCGGCGCAGCGCTGAATCAGCTTGAAGGAATCGCCCAGGGCGTGGGCACTCGAGGAGCAAGCCGTGCAGGTGGCGGAATTCGGCCCCTTGGCGCCGTAGCGAATCGACACCTGGCCGGAAGCGAGGTTGACGATCGAGGCTGGAATGAAGAAAGGAGAGATGCGACGCGGGCCGCCTTCCATCAAAGCCGTGTGCTCGCGTTCGATCACATCGAATCCGCCGATGCCGGAGCCGATGAAGACACCCACGCGATCGGCGATTTCCGGAGTGATCTGAAGTTGCGATTGCCTGACGGCCTGCTGGCTGGCGGCGAGGGCAAGTTGAATGAACCTGCCCATTTTCTTCACGTCCTTCTTTTCCATGAAATTGAGTGGGTCGAACCCCTTCACCTCGGCCGCAATGGTTGCCGAAAATCCGGTGGTGTCAAAATGAGTGATAGGGGCAACGCCCGGCTTGCCCGCCAGCAGATTCCGCCACGATTCGTCGGCGTCCAAGCCGACGGCGCTTACAAGTCCGACACCGGTTATCACCACTCTCCGGTCCAATGCTGTATTCCTCCCTGGGGTTCTATCCGTCTGCCACGGAATCGCCCTGCCGTTACGCGATCCAAAGTTCGACGGCCCGGCGATCCGATGACTCAGCGTTTTACTGACTCAATTTTTCTTGGTATGCGCCTGAATATAATCGATCGCGTCTTTAACGGTGGTGATCTTCTCAGCGTCCTCATCCGGAATCTCGATCTCGAAGGCCTCTTCAAATGCCATCACCAATTCCACGATATCGAGAGAATCGGCGCCGAGATCATCGACGAAGTGCGCCGTGGGCGTCACCTCCGCCTCATCCACGCCAAGCTGCTCCACAATAATTTGTTTCACCTTCTCATCGGGCGAAGCCATCAGTCAATCCTCCTCAAATTTACTTGGGGCCGGTCATTCTAACTTTGGTTACAGTGACCGTCAAGAAATCGGTCAATTGGACGATTTGCGATTTGGGCATTTCGCCAATTAAGTACCGCGGTCAAAACTCCCACGTCGTTCTCACTGCAACATTAAATCGCAAAATCTCCAAATCGCCAAATCATTCAATGGCTCATGCCATGTACATTCCACCATTGATGTTCAAAACGTGCCCGGTGATGTAACTGGCTTCGGGCGACGCCAGAAACAATACCCCGTGCGCAACCTCGGCATCGGTCCCCATACGTCCCATGGGAATGACCCCGAGAATTTTTTCCTTAATTTCCGCCGAAAGGACATCGGTCATGGGCGTGGCGATGAATCCTGGGGCGATGGCGTTCACAGTAATGTTGCGCCGGGCGACTTCCGCAGCCACGGCCTTCGTTAAACCGATGATGCCCGCCTTGGAAGCCACGTAATTGGCCTGTCCAACATTTCCCGTTTGCGCGACAACGGAGGCAACGTTAATGATGCGACCCCAGCGCTGCTTGACCATGGCAGGTAGAACGGCCCGCGTGCAATAGAAAGCTCCATCCAGATTGGTTTTCAGCACCGCCCCCCAGTCACCGTCCTTCATGCGCATGGCCAGAGTGTCTTTGGTAATGGCCGCATTGTTCACCAGAATATCTATCTTTCCCCAGGCGGAAATTGTTTGGTCCACCATCTCCTGAACAGCTTCGGCGATCGAGACATCGGCGCAGAACTTCAGCGCCTCCCGGCCCATGCCCTTTAGCTCCTGAATCACCGGGTCGAGCATGGCGCAGCGGCGGCTGGTCAAAGCCACGTTGGCGCCGGCTTTACCCAAAGCCAGGGCGATGGCGCGGCCTATCCCCTGCCCGGCGCCGGTGACCATCGCTGCACGCCCTTCCAACCTCATGCTCCTACCCGCTCCCTTCTAATGGGATTGTGCAGATACCAAAAGGATGCAACGCTGAGGGGTATGCCGCAAAACTTATCCCCCCGCACTCAACCGCATTGTAACCTCCCGCAGTGTTGCGGAGTCTTCCACGCGCAGGCATTGGGCTTCGCGATCGATTTGCCGCAACAATCCGGAGAGAACTTTGCCGGGTCCGACTTCCACAAACAACTCCACACCCTCAGCCCGAAGGCGGCGAATCGATTCCTCCCAGCGCACACGAGCAGTGACCTGCTGCTTCAGCCCTTCACGGACCGCAGAAGCGGACGTAACCACCTGCGCGCTCACATTACTCACCAGTGGCGCCCTTGGGTCTTGAATCAGGGTGGCATCCAGATCCACGCTCAAACGGTCCTGCGCAGGCTTCATCAGTGCGCAGTGAAATGGCGCACTGACGTTGAGGGGCAGAACGCGCTTGGCGCCGCGGCTCTTGGCCATTTCGGAAGCTCGCGCCACCGCAGCGGCGGTGCCGGCAATCACGATTTGGCCGGGAGAATTCAAATTCGCCGGTGAAACCACCTCCCCCTGCGCGGCTTCGGTGCAAATTTCATCCAGCACCGCAACATCCAGCCCCAATACCACCGCCATGGCGCCCTGTCCCACCGGCACGGCTTCCTGCATATACTTGCCGCGCTTGTGGACGAGTTGAACAGCATCGGTCAGGCTCATAGCGCCCGCCGCCACTAGCGCCGAATATTCGCCCAGGCTATGTCCCGCGACAAAATCGGGATTCACGCCTTGTTCGTGAAGCACCGCAGTCGCAGCTGCGGAAACCGTCAGAATTGCCGGCTGCGTATGGGCGGTAAGCTGCAATTCTTCCGCGGGACCTTCAAAGCAGGGCTTGGAAATTGCAAATCCCAGCGCCGCATCAGCAGTCTCAAACACCTTGCGAGCCGCCGGGAAGCTCTGCGCGAGTTCACGGCCCATGCCCGGGTATTGCGACCCTTGCCCGGGAAAGATAAATGCAATCTTCAAATTCCGATCCTTATACAGAGCGACATAAATTGTAGCGGCGCTCTACGAGCGCCGACCGGCGGTCATAGACCGCCGCTACAGCCAAATACGCAAACACTTATGTCGTTCCGTATGGTTACAAATGGGGCAAGAGTAAAAAACAAAGGGCACAAGCTTACCGCGTCTCACACCCTTTAATTCTTCGCCCCCATGACCTCTTTTACCATCGCATTAAGACCGCTCCCCAAGTGACGCCGGCACCGAAGGCGGACATCAGCACGAGGTTTCCCCTCTTTAATCGGCCGCTCTGCACGCACTCATCCAGGCAAATGGGAATGGAGGCGGAAGAAGTGT
>JASHTZ010000076.1 GCA_030040295.1 Terriglobia bacterium
AACCCCGCCTACCTGGAGGTCGCCCGGCAAACGAAGGACTTCATGCTCGCGCATTTTCCGCAGAGAGATGGGACTTGGGCCGAACTGGTTTCACGCGAAGGAAAGCTGCTCAAACCTTTCAGCGGCGACCTCTTCGGAATGTATTTTGCGGCCGAAGGTCTTCAAGAGTACGCGCACGCTTCCGGGGACAGCGAAGCGCGGGAGATGGCCTTCCGGATGATGAAGGATCTCTTCGCCAAACTCAAAGACCCCGCCGTGCCGGACCCAGAAACCGGATTGATGGGCGTGCGGTCGCAGGGGGTGTGGATGGTCACAGTCCGAACGGCCACCCAGATGCTCAGAAGGTGGCCCAACCCGGAAATCGCCGCTATGGCCGACAGCAGCATCGACGCAGTGATCCACAAACATTACAACCCTGAATTCGGACTGACCACCGAGACGTTGAATCTGGACAACACCCGGCCCAGGGAATTGGCAAACGTCACAGTGTGCGGCCACTCCGTGGAAACCCTTTGGATGATCATGGACGAAGCCCTCCGCCGCGGGGACCAGGCGCTCTACGACCTCTGCGCCGGACGGCTGCGCCATAACCTCAACGTGGCCTGGGACTACATCTTCGGCGGATTGGCCGATTCCATTAATGTCAACCAGGGAGGTTATCACTGGTCGGTTGACACGCCCGTGGGCACCAACTATCAATTCCGTGAAGTAGGCGAATACAAGTGGAACAAAACCTCCTGGGCCTTCGATGAGGTCCTCATTTCAACGATGAACGTCATCGAGAATCGCGGGAGTGATTGGGCGGTGCGTTACTTCGACCTTGCGCACGAGACGTTCTACAAAAAAATGTCGCTAAAGACCCACGGGCATCCGCTTTTTATGGCCTTTGCGGAACGTGAAATGGCATTTCAACCCCACGCCGTCCGCCAGGAAAACTACCACCACGCGCGGCAACTGATGCTCAATCTCATGGCTCTCGACCGAATGATGAAGCGCGAGGCGCCTCAAGGAACGAGCAGTGAGCCTTCGCCTGGCGATTCTAGACCCACGAGTCAGTAAAGACCTCGGCTCGATGCTGGACAGATATTTCTGAAACCTGCAATCTGGCCTGAAGGGGCGTGGAATTTCGCGGAACTTCACAACAATTTTGTTGTGATCTCTTGCATGCAGCCCGCCAGCGATCCATCTGGATTCACCTTGATGGATCAAGGCGAGATGTCCAGAATTACGTTACATACAGCGCGATGGCGGCGACATTCCGCCTGGCTCTTGCCACATCTTGCCAAAAACGGAAGATCTCTGCGGCATATTGTTTTCGCGGAAACGAGTGTTATTATGTGGGCAGGCATAATAAGCACAGGCATCAACACTCGTCCGTGCCGCCGACGAGAGGACGCGCCCGCAACGAAAAATGAAACACGTCACAGAAAAGAAGCAGAGGGATCGAGCGGTCATTGAGGCCCTGGTGCGAAGGTACGGCCCCATCTCGCGGGCGGAAATCCGCGAGCTGACGCACCTGCGCTGGAGCGTGGTCTCACCCATCGTCCGTGAACTGCTGAGAGAAGGCAAGTTTCTGGAGGTTGGACCTTCCAGCAATCCCCTGGGGCGAAAACAGACCCTCTTGAAGCTTAACGAGGATCAAGGGTTTATCCTGTCTGTGGCGTTCGATGCCGAAAGTGTCTCGGCAGCAGTCACCAATCTCCGCCCGCACATCAAAAGTAAAATTTCTCAAGCAACCAACTTGACCGGGGGAATTGAGGGTCTCCTGAACCAGTTGGTGCAGTGCGCGCGCGAAGCTCTTCAACAAGCAGGCATCCCCCGGGAAAAACTGATGGGCACCGGCATCGCTGACCCCGGCCTGGTGAATGTGCGGGAGGGAATCTCCATCCTTGCTGCGAGCATTGATTTTTGGAAAAACGTCCCTTTGAAGCGAGTCTTTGAGGAAGAGTTCGGCGTTCCATTGATCCTTGAAAGCTCCACGCGCACGCAAGCCCTTGCCGAGCGTGTGCTGGGAGCGGGAGAGGACGCCGAGGACATGATTTACATTGAGTACGGCAAGGGCGTGGGCGCCGGCATCATGACCGCAGGAAAGATGCTTTTCGGCCACGATTGGATCGCGGGGGAGTTCGGACACATTCCCATGCTTGAAAACGGGCCCGCATGCAATTGCGGAAGCTTTGGATGCCTGGAAGCCCTGGTGGGATTGTCTGCCCTTGAAGCCCGCTGCCGTAAAGCCATTCTGGAAGGGAGTAAAACGCGGGCGATCGAGATCGCTCACGGAGACCCGGCGAAAGTGACGGGCTGGACGGTGCTTGAGGGCTCCAAGCTCGGAGACAAAACCTGCATAGCGATTATCGAAGAGCTGGTGAAATACCTGGGGCTCGGCCTATCAACTTTGGTCAATCTTTTTAATCCTGCAATTATTATTCTCGACCATCGCCTGGGATTGGCCGGCGAGATTTTCCTCGAACAGATTGCCCGCGCCGTGAAGAAGCAAGCCTTAGGTAATGCCACGGCAAACTTGAAGTTCTGCTACGGAACCTTGGGAAGTGATGCCAGCCTGCTGGGAGCGGCGTTGACAGTTCTCGAGAAGACTTATGAGATTCCCGCACTCAAACCGCCACGATTCATGATCGAAAGATCGGTGATCGACGAATTGACGGCGAGCCGGCGGTCAACGCCTGTAAATGCCACCGTCTGATTCCTTTAATTCCAACCAAGAAATGTCTTTCCTTCAATAAGCGGAGTATATACGCATGTGTAGATTGCCGTATGTACATATTACCTCGAAAATTGGAGTTAACGCTTGACAGACTATGCCGCTCATGGTAAGAATTGTGCCGAAATTGGAATCTCTTTATGGCCTTGGACGGCGCCACCCTTAAATGTTCAAAGGGATGGCTAGCCGGGGCCGGCGACTTGTAGTTTTTCCTAATCGCTTGCTGCGGGGGATTGACCCGACTTATTGATTTGGAAGTAGTGAATACGCCATCAACTTCGGGCCGCCGCCGAGCACGGCGTTTTGATGGCTTAATTCCAACTTATGGATTGGAAGTCGAAAACTGCTCCACATTCCAGAGCCACCTTAAAGGCTCAAGCCGGCTATCCGTTTCGCGCCGGCCTGCGGCAAAACCCGTTTGGTCATCCAGCACCAAACCCAACGAACTCAAACTGGCGATCGGTTATGAGAACAGGAGGGAGTTATGCATCGATTTGGTAGATCATCAAACGGAGGTTTGATCTTGGTCTTACTGGCGTGGGGACTAATCGCCGCAGGCGTTTGCTTCGCCCAGGTCATCACCGCCACGCTCTTCGGTAGAATCACCGACCCGTCGGGCGCCGCCGTGCCCGGTGTGAGTCTTACGGCGGTGAATACCGGAACCGGGCGCGAGTTCACGGCCACTACCGATGCGACGGGCAACTACTCATTCCTCAACCTGCCTCCGGGTGAATACACTCTCAAAGCGGAAAAGAGCGGCTTCACCACCAGCACCACTCATGGCATCGTTCTGGTGGTGGACCAGAAAGGTGAAGTGGACGTTGCGCTGCAAGTGGGGCAGGTGACGGCCACGGTGAATGTCAGCGGATCCGCCCCGGTCATCGATACCACCACGGCGAGTGTTGGCACGATCGTCGCCGGGCAGACGGTTGTAGCTTTGCCCTTGAATCTGCGGTATTACGGTTCTCTGGCGCTGCTGAGCCCGGGAACCGTCAATGACAATGGCGGATTCGCGTCCAACACGGAAGGCTCGCCGTTTGCCGTCAGCTCTTACAGCGCGAACGGCAGCCGGACCTCCAGTAACAATTACCTGATCGATGGCGTTGATGCCCGGGCCGTCCACTTTGGTTCGTTCTCAATAGAGCCCGATCCAGATGCCATTGAGGAATTCAAAGTTCAGACGAACGTTTACGATGCCGCTTTTGGGACGGCGTCGGGATCGACGATCAACCTGGTTACGAAGTCCGGCACCAACCAGTTTCATGGCACTGCCTATGAGTTTCTTCGCAACAGTGACATGGATTCGCGAAATTTCTTTTCGCAGAATCAAACCAATATCGTAACCGGGCAAGTGGAGCCGGGAACGGCGCGCGCCGTATTGAAGCGCAACCAGTTTGGCGCTGCGGTGGGCGGTCCGGTGCGCAAGGACAAGACGTTTTTCTTCGGCAACTATGAGGGTCTGCGCTTGATCGAGGGCGATGTGCAGAGCAGTTTGGTGCCGAGCGCGGCTGAAGCGCAAGGCAATTTCGGCGCGTTATTGACCGGCACCGACACCAATCTGTGTGGCACCGGCGGTCCTGCCAACCTCACTTACGACACTGGACAGCTTTTCAGCCCGGCCACCGAGAGCCTTTATACGTGCCCTTCCGGCACTCACTCCGGATCAAAAGTTCTTGTGGGAACACCGTTAGCCAGCAACGTGATCTCCAGCATTAATCCGGTCGGGGCAAAAGTCTTGGCGTCTTACCCCGCGCCGAATCTTCCTATTGCCAATCCGAATTACCTCAACCAAACGCCCGAGACCCAGGGCACCGAGTTGGTTGACGCCCGGGTGGATAACACTTTCAGCGCGAAAGACTCCGTCTTCGTCCGCTACCTTTACGGGAGTTCCAATCTGGTCTCGCCTTCCGCGGTTCCAGGTTTTAATACCGACACCACTTTCCAAGGCCAGGACGCAGTGATTGGCTGGGACCATGGTTTTAGCCCCAACATGATCAACGAACTGCGTCTGGGATTTGACCGCGTTGACAATAAGGTCGGCCCTCCAGCTTATCGTGCGCCGGGTTTTGAGGAAAGCTTTGGAATTACGGGGCTTGGGGCCTTTTCGGGGCTGGAACTCTACCCGGACTTTAGCATCACGAACTTCGCCGGCATAGGCGATTATTCCAGCGCTCCGCTTCATATTCCCAGCATGGTTGAGGTTCTGGGCGACAATCTCTCCTGGTATCACGGCCGGCACACATTCATCTTCGGGGCGGATATGGACTCCTGGCAGTACCTGGCGGGATCCGGCCCCAACGATCTGCAAGGCGATTTCACCTACAACGGCGAGTTTTCTTCGTTGGCGAGTGAATTACCGGCCACCACGTCCGCATCCTCACTTGCCGATTTGGAGTTGGGATATCCATCCGGGGCGGAACGCGCTGAGGCCTTCCAAAAGATCTATGAAGTGGGAGGAAAGATTTGGAGCTATTACGCTCAAGATGACATTCGCGTCAAATCCAACTTCACCATCAACGCCGGATTGCGCTGGGAATTTCGAGAGTTCCCGGTTGATAAGAACAACATTTTGATGACGTTTGTGCCTACGGGCGCGCCATTCTCCGGCACCGGCAACGGCATACTGGTCTCCGCATATCCGGCTGCCACTCTTAACCAAATCTGTACACAATACCCTTACTTGGATTCGGCGTCAGGCGAATGCCTGATCGCGAATTCCACCGAGACCGCTCAATTGGGGTTCACGGGACGCACCGCAAGGAGCTTGATGCACCCCAACTACCACTACTTTGCCCCGCGGGGGGGATTCGCCTGGCGGCCCTTCACGTCCGACAAGCTGGTGCTGCGGGGCGGGGGCGGGATGTTCTTCGACCTGCCTATTCAGAACAACCTGACCTTCGGGCACAATAACCCTATCACTTCTGCCGAACCGACTTACACCACCGCCATCGGTTCGCCCCCACCCTTGACCAATGGCGTGCCTACAACCGTTGAGAATGTCTTCGGAGGAGTGGCCATCCCACCCATCATTGACCAAGGTCTGGGGATGGATCCGTGGCCGAATTATGTTTACCCCACCGTGTATGAATGGAGCTTGGGAGTGGAATCGCAATTATCGACCAATTCGGCTTTGGACATCGAGTACGTGGCTAACCATGCCATCCACCTCGCCGACGTGATCAATAATTACAACCAACCCCTTCCGGGAATCGGGGCGCTTCAGCCCCGTCGGCCTTACCCGGACTTCGACACCATCGAGAACGTCGCGTCAAACAACGTCTCCAGTTACGAGTCGCTGCAAGCCAAATATAGCCGAAAATTCACCAACGGGTTGTATATGCTCGCGAGCTATACGTGGTCGCACACGCTCGACAATGGCGAGGGTGACGAGGGGTTCAACGGCGGATTTGGCAACGGGGGCGCGCAGAATAACAATGCTCCCCTTTCCGCCATGTACGGAGACTCTTACATTGACGTCCCTCAGCGGCTGGCGGTGAGCTACGTTTACCATTTGCCTTTTGGCAAGGGACAGCACTTTGTCAACCGCGGTGGTGTTTTGGGCAACGCCGTGGGCGGCTGGAATGTTGCCGGAATTATTACCTATCAGTCGGGTTTCCCCTACAGCATCAGAGGGGTGGACTATTCAAATACTGGCTCGACAAACGCCTACCCCAACAGGCTGTGCAGTGGGAATGGTCCGAACCTGCTGACGGAGTGGTTCAACACCACTTGTTTTTCGGATACAGCGCTCCAGGCGGACTTGGCTGCCGATACCCCGACGTTCGGCAATGCGGGGCGCAACATTATGACCGGGCCGGCCTATCGTGACTGGGACTTCGTCCTGTTCCGGAATGTCCGAATATCCGAAAGATTCAACCTCGATGTCCGGGGCGAGCTCTTTAACATGTTCAACAACGCCAACTTCTCGTTCCCCAACGAAACCATCACGAGTTCGGCGTTCGGCCACATTACCGCCGCGAACACCCCACGGGACATTCAGCTTGGCCTGAAATTGCATTTCTGATCGCCCGGCAAGTATAGTGG
>JASHTZ010000077.1 GCA_030040295.1 Terriglobia bacterium
GGGGTTGGAAATCATCTCCTGGTTGATCATCTCGCGGAGCTCGAGCTTGTTCAGTGCGAGCACGCTGACCATTTGAACCAGGCCGGGCGTCAGGATCTGCTTCTGCGCCACCCTTAAATTCAGGCCGATTCTTGGAGATGGACCACCCATAGTTCCTCGAAGACAGCGGACAGTGCCTTGGTAGCGGCGGGCTCCGGCCCGGCTTGAAGGCTGCGCTACGGCCATTTACATTGCCAGGCGAAACGAATCGCCCAGGTAAACCCGCTTCACTTCCGCATCGTTGCCGAGTTCCTCCGGTGACCCGGCGCGGAAAATCCGGCCATTATTGATGATGTACGCGCGATCCGTAACCTGCAAGGTTTCGCGCACGTTGTGATCCGTCACCAGCACCCCGATTCCCGATTCCTTCAACCGTACGATAATCTTTTGGATGTCAATTACCGTCAAAGGGTCGATACCGGAAAATGGTTCGTCGAGAAGAATGAACGAGGGTGAAATCACCAGCGAGCGGGCAATTTCCACACGCCGCCTCTCCCCGCCCGAGAGCAGATAGCCGTAGCTCCGGCGAACCTGCTGTAATCCCAGGTCCTCAAGCAACTCTTCCAAGCGCGCCCGCCGGCGGTCACCCGTCATGGGCCGGGTCTCGAGCACTGCCATAATATTTTCTTCCACCGTTAGCTTGCGGAAAATGGAGGGCTCTTGAGGGAGGTAGCTGATACCTTCTCTTGCCCGGAGGTACATGGGGAAGTTGGTGATATCTACGCCATCCAGGAGGACTTGACCGGCGTCGGGGCTGGTCAGACCGACGATAATGTAAAACGTCGTGGTTTTGCCTGCCCCATTGGGACCGAGCAGACCCACCACCTCCCCTTGAGCGATTCTAAGGTTAATGTCATCAACAACCTTCCGGCCCTTGTATGATTTCGTTAGATCGGCTGTGGAGAGAATCTGCATTGTCGCTCATGGTGCGACGCGGTGTTTGGGTAGCGAGGGCGGCTGGTTACCTCCATCCACAAAGAGCCTATCATCGTGGGTGAAGAATGTCAAACGCTGACCCGTCGTGGAGCCCTTCTTTTCATCCATCAGGACGGGCGGCCCACCCGTCAAAACGATTTTTCCTGGGACTGAGAAGTACTCCCCATGCTCAGCCTTGCCTACTCGCCCGGGTTGTGTCACTTTTACGTGCCCATCCGCCTCGGCGTGGTCAACCTGCGACCCCTCCGCCGTGTCTCCTTGGGTGAAGTAGACGTCCAGGCGGTCGGATTGCATCGTGGTTGTGTCCGTAACCAATCGGACGTTGCCATGGTAGCGGGCGCGGCGGCCCTCATCGAAATACTCAAGGTAATCCGCGTAAACCGTCACCGGGCGGGGCTGCCCATTTGTCTGTAGCCCGGCTTGCGCGCCCGCCTGGGTGGCGCCGGTTTTGGGAGCAGCCCCCGGCTCGCCGGAAGCACCCGCAGGTTGCAGGTAGCTGGTGATTACATGCTCTCCTGAACTCACCCGTCGTTGGGCGCGATAGACATCCAGCGCCGAAGATTCCACTACGTCTGTCCCTTGCCAGGCACGCACATGCCCTGTGTAGTGGATCGTCTGGCTCTGCCGCTCCGCCACCATCTTGTCCGCCAGCACATTGGTGGGCAAGGGAGGAGTCGCCGGCGGGGCAGCCCCTGGCGCCGGCACCGGCAGGTGGGTGGCCTGCACATGGCCTTCGCCGACTGACGTGTTGTTACGCAAGTCGATGGTGATTTTCTGGCATTTTACCCGGCTGTTGGGGTCCCAAGCCTGCGGATGCCCGAGCATTAACAGGCTTTGCCCCACTGGATCATAATAGGCGTCATCGGCGCTCGCGCGGCGGTCGCCGTCGCGGTACTCAAAATTTCCCGACTGCTGAACTTCGTGCAGCGTCTGCGTGCCGGGGTCAAAGGTCGCCTCCAGATGGTCGGCCTGGCTCCGCTGCTCCGGGGTTCCGGCAGGTGCGGAGGCGGGCGGGCGGAAACGCACCACCGTGGGAGCCGTGCCGCGCAGGGATTCGATGCGGCTGCGTTCATCAAATGCCATCAGGAATTGCCCGGCGGTTATGATTTTGGGCCCCAATTTCGGGTCGGCAGACGAAACGTAAAGCGTCCCCGGCCCAACGGTTTCCGCGGCCTTCAAGCTGCTGCCATCGGGCCGGAATTCGTACCGCACCTGGGCGGCGGTCAAAGTTTTCTCTTCGGAACCCTTCGCCACGGCTTTCTCCGGAACGTTCAGCACCGCCTGCGATTCCAGTTCCACGCGGACGTCGCCCGTCGCCACGCCTCGCAGCGGGTGTGGATGCCTGCCGCCCAGATCCATCTCCACGCGCTGCGCGGTCATGTGGCTGGTGCTGCCTTTGCTTTTGGTTTCCCCAACCACGTTCTCCTCCGCGGTCAGGTGGCGCAACTCGCCCGAGACGGGGTCGAGATTCCCCTGCACGCGTTCGGCGCTCAACTCGACGGCGCGAAGCGGATCCTCATCAAAGGCCTGCACGTGGCCTTGCAGGTTCACCTGCGAAACCCGATTCTGGTCGTCAAGCGCCACCTTGGCGTTGTCAGCCACGGCGTGGCGTTTCTCCTGCGAAACCACCACCGGCCCGGTGAGCGAGATGCTTCCTCCGTCCTTGTCATAGCGAAGCGACGAAGCCGTGAGGTGAACGGGTGGGCGAGGAGCCTTGGGCGTTCCCTGCGCCAAATCAACTGCCACGTCGTGCCGCAAAACCACCCATCCGTCACCCGTGGCGTACTCCATTCCCACCGCCGTGCCGGTGGCTGGCCCCATGTGGAACTTCACGGGCTGGTCGGTTTCCGCCAGCTCGTCGCCCTGGTGATAGGCTACTTTTGAAGTTTCGATGGTCACGCGGCTCTTGCCTTGCTGGCCGCTTCCCGGGAGGTTGCCGGCGTGGGGGCTTAGCTCGATTTCAACGGGCCCGGAGCCGTAAAAGTCTCCCGTCTCCGGGTTGTACTCGCAACGGTCGGTGCGCAGAATGTCGCCGCGGTCCCCCTTGCGGCCGAACACCTGCACCGTCACCCCATCCAGCTCCGTTGATTTGCTTTTTTCATAGGCTACCGTGTGCGCCGCGTGCACCGTGAAGATGGCGTGGCCCTGGTCCGAGCGCGTAAAGGTGTAGCCGGAAAGCTCCTGGTGCACGTCCGGCGCGGGGCTGGGCAGAATGTGGAGAGGAGATGCGCGGCGAGAGGTGTTGGCCCAGTAGGCAAGGGCCACGGCCAGCGCAGTGACGGAAATCCCCGCCGCCACCAGGCCCGTCAGCCATCGCTGGCGGCGCGCCCGCTCCAGCCCTATTCCCCGCGTTGCCACAATTCCCTCATGGGATTCAATTTTCGTCTCGCCCGTGCCGAGGTTGCCGCCGGTTCGTCAACGAGTCGGGCCTCACCAAAGTCCGGTTCCAGCTGCCGGCGTAGCCTCTCCCCGCCAGGCGGGGCCGCTTTAACTCATCACCAGGTCCTTAATCACTAATTGCAGGCTGGCGAGGCCCTGATAATTGTTTTGTTCAAGCGCAAAGGCTACATCCACCCGCTGCCCGGCTTGGAGCTCCGGTGCCCGCGCCGCCAATCCCCAACCGAGCGCGTCCAGGGATCGCGCACCATCCCCCACCCTTAATTTTAGATGCTTCTCTTTCAATACGCGTGGCGGCGCCACCAGCGGCACTCCACAGGCGCTCAGCACCGGCGTGGGATTGCCCATCCCGAAGGGCGCAAGCTGCATGACGCCTTCGTAAAGCCGCCAGTCGATTTCGGCCCAATCCACGGCGGCGTCGAGGCGCAGGACGGGCTCAAGGTCAGAAGGTTGAAGGGCGGTGCGGGCGTGTTCTTCAAAGCGCTTCACCAGTGCAGGGATGTTCGCCGTCGCGATCGTAAATCCCGCCGCGGCCGCGTGCCCGCCGAAGCGCTCAAACAGATCGCCTACGGCAGTGAGGGCGTCGAGCAGGTGAAATCCCCGGATCGACCTGCCGGAGCCCACGCCCACGCCATTCTCAACGCCTACCACCAACGCAGGACGATAATACCGCTCCACCACCCGCTGCGCCACAATGCCGATCACGCCGCGATGCCACTTTTCGCCGTGCAGCACCAGCGTGTAAAGCCCCGCCAGGTCGCTCCTCTTGTCGAGTTCGGCCACGATGAAGCGCAGGATCTCATCCTCCACGCGCTGGCGCTCGCGATTCAACGCGTCGAGCCGCTCCGCAATTTCGCGCGTGCGCGCCGCATCGGCAAGCGTGAAGAGGTTGATGACGTCGCGGGCGTCTTCCATGCGCCCCGCGGCGTTCAGGCGCGGAGCGATGCGGAAGGCTACATCCCCGGCGGTGATTTCGCGGTCCGCCAGGCCCGCAAGCTCGATGAGCGCGGCCAGGCCGGACTGCGCCGGCCGGCGCAGCGCCGCGAGGCCAAAGCGCGCGATGACGCGGTTTTCACCCAGCAGCGGAACCACATCGGCAATGGTGCCGATGGCGACGATTTTCAGAAAGGATTCCAGCAGCCGCCCCGTCAGCCGCTCCCCCAGAATTCCCTGGGCCAGTTTGAAGGCTACACCTACGCCGGCCAGGCCTTTTTCAGGGTACCGGCAATCGGCCCGGCGCGGGTTCAGAATGGCGCAAGCCGGGGGTAGCTCGGCCCCCGGCAGGTGATGGTCCGTAACGATGCAATCCACGCCCAGCGCGCGCGCACGAGTCAGGACCGCATGCTCGCGAATCCCAGTGTCCACGCTGATGATGATGCGAAAGCCCTTCGCCGCGGCCTCTTCCACCACCGGCGCGCGCATGCCGTAGCCATCCGTCAGCCGGTGCGGAATGTGCGCCTCGACATCCGCCCCCAACATGCGCAGCGCGGTGAGCAGCACCACCACGGCCATGGTGCCGTCCACGTCATAGTCGCCGTAGATCAGAATTTTTTCGCGTTGCTCGATTGCCCTCCGCAAACGCTCGACCGCGTCACGCATTCCCGCCATCAGATCCGGCGAATGGAGCTGCGAAAGCGAGGGATTCAGGAAAGCGTGCGCCGCCGCGGGCTCGGTGATTCCACGCTGCACGAGCAACCGCCCCACGAGGGGCGAAATTCCAAGCTCGCGCTCAAGCCGATGAACGGTCTTTTCGTCAACAGGAGATTGGGTCCAACGCATTGTTCAATGTTCATGGTGACAGAGCAGGTGAAGCCTTGCAAGTGCAGCTCCTCTGAGCCCCAAGGGGGCGAGCCAACGAAGCCCAGGCCAACGGCCTGGGTCAATTGACGCACCAAGCGGGGTCCCAAGCCCTGAAGGGGGCGGAAGAACCTATTTCAAATCAGGGCTGTGACGAGCTCGCGGTGAAATGCCTATTTCGCCCTTTCAGGGCTAAGAAGATGGAATTACACCTTTGACTTGAACCCAGGCCTTCGGCCTAGGCTTTGATAGGGCGCCCCCTTTGGGACTCAACTTCGCCACCCTGTTGATCCACTCCATGATCAAGATTATCGAATTGCTCGACAATGAACTATGGATCTACTTGACAACAAACATGGAGCGATCAACGATCCGTAGGGGCGGCCCTCGCCCTGCGGCCCAAAGCCTCGGGGCGACGGGTCGTGGCCGCCCTCGGGCAACCACAAGGGTTGCCCCTACGAACGCGACGGGAAGAACTAAGACATCACCAACAGCCGTTCCGAGGCTATCCCGAAGATATGGCAGATATCGTTCCCATCCCCGCGCAGGCCAAAAGCCCGCTCCCCGAGCCGGTGTTTCACGACCCGAAACACCACATCAAGATTTATCAGGGCGATTGCCTGGAAATTCTCGCGGCCATTCCTGAAAATCAGGTGGACATGATCTTTGCCGACCCGCCGTATTTCCTTTCCAACGGCGGCATCACCTGCCACGCGGGCAAAATGGTCTCCGTCAATAAGGGCGACTGGGACCGCTCGCAGGGCCCCGACGCCAATCATGAGTTCAATCGCGCCTGGCTCTCCGCCTGCCAGCGCGTCCTGAAGCCCAACGGCACCATCTGGGTAAGCGGAACCAGCCATGTGATTCATTCCGTCGGCTTCGCCATGCAACAGCTCGGCATGAAGCTGTTGAACGATATTTCCTGGGTCAAGCCCAACCCGCCGCCGAATCTGTCGTGCCGCTATTTCACCCACGGAAATACGGGGGGAAATACGGGGACGGGAAATACAGGGATGGACGTACCGCATTTTTGGAAACCGAACAGCCCCGCTGTAAACCTGCGAACCGTTCCCGAAAAATAACCCACCCAGGTGGGTGAAATCACCCAGTAGGTCGCTGGCGCCGGGGGCCCGGTTGCGGCACCGGTGCCGGTAACTGCGCTGGCCAGAATTAGTTACCAAACGAATTACATTCCCGTCGATATTGGTGCCCAAATTGCTCATTTTGTCCGATTGGCTTTGCTTCTATGCGAAATCTATCCAAACACACCACAGGGGGCAAGATTTGTTTCCTAGTCGGCCGGACTTCAAGCACCGTGCTGAGGGCCGACGAGACCCGGCATCTCGCTCGAACCGTGAAAGCCCCCCGAGTGTACCTGGCCGAAACTATGTGCAAAATGTTCTATTGGGGGGATAACCCCAGAAGTGATTGAAAACAAAGACTCACGCTTGGAGATAGATTCGCGGAAATGACAAAATGAAGGTGCATCCGGGGATGTTCATCAAAACAAAGGAAGTTAAGAGGGAAACTCCGCATGCGCGACAATTTGTACGGTCTATGTTGACATCCAGAGGTGGGCGGGCGATACCGGGCGGTGTATGGCCGCGCTTACGCCAGCGCCAGGTTCAAATTCTCGATGGCCTCGTCGACTTCGCCCGTGTTCTTGTAGCCGACGGTGACGCAATTGACTCCGGCTTTTCGGAAGGCGTAGCGCATGGCGGCCTGGCGGTCAGCGCGCGCGGTGAACTGGCCCTCGCCGGCGAGCTTCATGCTGATCACTCCCATGCCGTTCTTGCGGACTTCTTTCACGTAGCCTGTGACTTCTTTCACATCACCCAGGCCTTTGGCGTCAAAGTTCTCCGCATCCATCCGCACGCCCTTGTGGTTCATGCGGATCATGGCCACTTGCAGCCACTGGCTTTGGGGGCACTGGCGCAGCGCGGGCAGGCCGTGCACGGAGGCTCCGTGGGCAAGGATGGCGTGCTTCTCCTGCATTTCCAAGATGCCGTCCTGCCAGCGCGTGCTGTCTTCGGGCCACGTCGCCACGTGCTGGTAATGAAGCAGCATGATGTCAAAGTAATCGGTGCGGGCCAGCTTGCGCAACTCGTCAATTTTCTCCTGCGGGTCAACGTCACCGTGCGTGGTGATCTTCGACATCAACTTGTAGCTGTCGCGCGGAATTCCCTGGAGAGCGATGCCCAGCATTTCGTGCATTCCCTCGTAAGATTCGGCCGTCTCAAAGAAGCGGATGCCGCGGTCATAGGCGTAGCGAACCAGGCGCGTGAAATCCTGCTGCCCCAATTCGCGCTGCACGCGCCCGCCAAATGTGCCCGTGCCAAACGCCAGGTGCGTCACTTTGACATTCGATTTACCCAGGGTCACCCAGTCCGTCGCGGTTTGGCGCGAGGCCAATAGGGGGATGCTTCCCGCACCCGCCAGAGCGGCGGCGGCAAGGCCGGATTTTAAGAATTCACGCCGGGAATGGTTTTGCATGGTCCCTCCAAAAGGCCGCGCCTGGACGCGAGCCGCGTTTCGTCACGCTGGCGCTAACCCTCAGCGAACCTGCGCCTGCGCAACCCGTATAGGTAAATTAGACCGCCACCCGGCGTGCGAGGTCAAGGACAAAAAAGTCCGTCGGTCCGTAGGGTGCACCCCTCGCCCTGCGACCCAAAGCCGTCTTCGGGCGACGGGTCGCGGGCGCCCTAACCCTGCCAGAGACGGCGGGAAAGTTGGAAACTGCGAATTCACTCTGAATCTTGTGAAAAGGGCTTGGCGTAATCAGAAATCCACTTTGGCGGCTCCGTTTCCAGACTGCCATTCACTTTCACGCCGCGCTCGCGTGCCCAGCGATAGCCCCACATCGGGCCGAAGCGGGTAACGTCCGTGTCCGCAGTCTGGTACGCCGGGTCGGACTGCGCCGTCTCGAGCGAAACAAATTTGTAATTTTTCTGTTCGAAAATCGCGAGGACTTGGTCGATCATTTCGGCATTCAGCCGGTTGTCGTGCAGGACCATAACCTCCGGAGGTTCATATCCAAAAACCTGTTTGTTCAGCCCGGCGTAGTAATCGATTTCCACGCTCGTATAAGCGAGATAGTCGTGGCGTAGCCTTTCCTGGCTCGGCGCGTCCTTTTTGGCAAGCATCTTGACGTAAGCCGAATTGAAAATATAGTCGGAACTGTCAATGGTGCACAGCGCCGATCGATATCCGTGCTGCGCGAGAAACGCCGCGAGGGCGTCGTGCTTGGCTTTCGTGTCACCGGTGTGGTCCATGGGGAAACGGAAAAACCTGGTTGTTCTTCCCGCCTCCTGCATCAGTGGCGCGATCCCGGATTCGCCTCGCATGATTTCGTCCTCGATCTGGTCGATCGAAAGGTTGTTGATGTCCGGGTGCGAGTAGGTGTGATTGCCGAGATCAAATCCGTGCTTGATCCAGTTTTTCAGGATCGCAGTTCCATCCGGGCCGAGCAGTTCAACGTTCCCCTGAACCACGAACGCCGTAACCGGAACCTGGTGCGCCTGGAAGGCGTGCAGCAGCTTGGCATTATCGGATTTGGCGCGACCGGAGTTTCGGATGTATTCATCATGTGGATAAGGCCCCCCTGCGTAGGGGGCATCGTCAACCGTGATGGCCACCGTCCGGCTTTGCGCGAATGCGCCCGATGACGAAATTACTGAGATGGCAACGGTCACTGCGAAGATTTGAAGTGTGCGCATGTGTGGAGTCAACCTCAATGGAGTATTCTACCTGCTTCCCACCATCCCGCGAACGGATTCGATGAGCTTCGCGGAATCGTAACCAACCCCATCCTTGAAAACCGTCTCGACGTTTTCGATATCGGCGATATTTTTCGATGGGTCGCCTTTGATGACCACCAGGTCCGCTTGCTTCCCGGCGTGATGGTTCCGGCCGGGTCGCCCATGAATTCGGCGCCGTTGGAAGTGGCAATATGAATGACTTCGAGCGGCGTGAACCCGGCCTCAACGAGTAGCTCAACTTCGTGCTGGTCGCCGAAGCCGGCGATGATGCCGACCATTCTGGTCGAAACGATACAATTGTAGCGCGAGTGTCTGTGGTTTCGGAAGTCGGATGGACCCCACCGGATTCCAGCAATCGGACCCCACCCACGCTGCGCCTTTCTCGCTACCTCCAAATTGCGGGTGTGGACATCCGCGCTATATTGAGGCCCAGCTTCCCCTAAAAGATTTTTGGCGGTAAACTGGCCGATATGCAAAATCAGGGAACCCAATCACACCGGGTAAGGAGATTCTATGACAAAGCCCAACGGTCGTGCAAAATCGCCGGCGGCTTCAATTCCTCTGCTGATCGCGCTGCTCCTGCTCGCCGGATCTCTTTACGGAAAAAAC
>JASHTZ010000010.1 GCA_030040295.1 Terriglobia bacterium
GATACCAAATCATCAAGAGAACGAAAAACACAGCGGAAATCATGAAATCCACAAAGCTGGTAATGACGCTGCTTGCCGTAATCACGATTCTGGGAAAGTATACCTTGGAAATGAGGCTGCTATTTGACACAAGACTCGTTCCACTTTCGGTCAGGGCAGTGGAAAAAAAAAGCCAGGGCAGCATGCCGCAAAATACCAACAGCGGATAAGGCAACCCTCCGGAAGGCATTTTGCCGAGCTTTCCGAAAACCACGGTAAGCACAACCATGGTCAGGAACGGCTTGATGATTGACCATCCAACTCCCACGAAGGTTTGCTTATATCGCACCAGAAGGTCGCGCCACGCCAGAAAATAGAATAATTCCCGGTAACGCCACAGGTCCCGCCAGTATTGCTTCTCAGTGCGGCCGGCTTCGATGATTAGTCGAGGCATGTGCCTTGCATCCGATCTTGGGGGCGTGACGATATTGAAAGCATCCACAGTTTCAGTCATTGCTTAGAAGCCAAGATGGAGGCCAATCGGTTTCGCCACCACTTGAGCATGTCGCGCAAAGTGACGGACAGGTCAATTTCCGGGCGCCATCCCGTGCAATTTCGGAACTTTGTGGTGTCTCCCGCGATCGTGGGTTCATCGCACGCGCGCACCAGAGCAGGGTCCTGTTCGATCTTGAAAGGTACAGCCACATCCCTGCGGATGGCATCAATAATTTCCTGGACCGAATAAATCTGGCTGCCACCCACATTATAGACCTCGCCCGCTTCGCATCTCTCGCAAGAGAGCCAAAGCCCTCGGGCCATGTCGCGAACGTCAGCAAGCGCGCGTCGCGTTGTCAAATTTCCAACCAGCAGAACAGGGGGCCGCGATCCCATTTCGATCTCCACGGCCCGCTTCGCCAGATCTGAGCAAACGTCGCCCAGCTTTCCCGGACCCGTGGTGTTGAAGATTCGAATTCGGATCGAATGAAACGCGTAATTCGCAAAATACTGCGCGGCAAGAAGGTCCTGCGCAACCTTGCTGACTCCGTAAGGGTGCAAGGGCTGAAGGGGATGATCCTCGCGAACCGGCAGGTCCTGACTCGCCACCGGCCCGTATTCGGCGCTCGAGCAAGCGACCACAACCTCCGGCCTCAGTCCTGCGTTGCGAAGGCCCTCAAACAGGTTGACCGTTCCACTCACGTTGATATCGAGCGTCTCTCGCGGCTCGATGAGCGACACGGTAGGATAACTCTGTGCGGCAAGATGAAAGACCCGGTCTGGGCGAAATGTTGACAGGAGCTTGGAGAGGTGCGTGGCGTCGCGCACATCGCATATTTCGAACCCGCCGCCGTTCCATTTTTCCTCCGGCTCTCCCAAGCCAATTCCCAACACCGAACAACCGGCTTCCAGGCAATGTCGCGCCAGAAACCCGCCGATGAACCCCGCCGCGCCTGTAATCATCACCTTCATTAGAATTTCCCCGTCAAGCAAACCATGAACCTGGCATCGGCTTCGCGAATCATGACACTTCTACGCATAGGCCTTCTCCCGCTCCTTGGCGAGCGTCTTGTCATACGCCTCCTCAGGCTCGTAAACAGCAACGTGGCTGCCGCGATTGGAGAAACCGAATGGAACGCAAAGCAATTTACTCAGCCGCTTCCGAAGTTCCTCTCGGCGCTCAGGCGCCACAAAAAACAGCATAAACCCGCCTCCGCCGGCTCCCAGGAGTTTACCCCCCAGGGCCCCGGCGCTTCGCCCGGCCTGGTAGATCTGGTCGATATCGGCATTCGTGATCTTCTGGGTCAAGGATCTCTTGATCTCCCACCCCTCGTGCAGCAAACGGCCAAAGTCCTGGATGGGGCGGTTGGGATTGGTAATAATCGCCTCAGCCTCATTCACCAACTGCAACATCATTTTCAGTTCCTGTTCTCGTTGCCCCGTCAACCTGATCTGCTCCTTGGCAATCTCCGATGCTGTTCGGGAAAATCCCGTAAAGTACAGCGCCAGGTGTTGAACAAGCTCTTGCAATCTGCTTTGGGAGGTAAGAACGGGCATGACTTCGAGCGATCCGTCGGCCCGAAAGTTAATGCGATTGAAGCCGCCGTAGGCAGCGCTCACTTGATCCTGTGACCCAACAGCCTCCTGGAGCAATTCCTGTTCAACGCGAATGGCGTCTTCCGCCAACGCCTGCTTGTCGCGCATTTTGTTCTGGAGTGCGTACAGGCCGAGAAGCAATCCCACCGTAAAAGCCGAACTCGTTCCCAAGCCGGTTCGGGCCGGCAAATCAGCGACGTGGTGAATTTCCACGCCTTCGTCGATGCCCATGTATTTCAGGCAGCCACGCACCGAGGGATGCTCGATGGCGTCGTTGGTCTGAACATTTTCGACTCGCGAATAGGAGACGCGGCTATGGCAATCGAAAAAGGGTGGCAACCGACGGCAAGTAATGTAACAACACTTGTCAATGGTGGTCGCGAGCACGCTTCCACCGTGCTGGCGATACCACACAGGGTAATCCGTGCCGCCACCAAAAAATGAAATTCGAAGCGGCGTCCGAGTGATGATCATTCGAGTGATTGCCTCCCTAATCGGAAGTTAAAGAAACCCTTCGACCTGAAAGGTAGAGCGTCGAAGATGGCCACCCCTTGATTCTCCTTAATGTCTCGGTCGATTGTAACCCCGTGAGGCTAGAACAACAGTAGGGTTTGGCGCAAGTGACCGCCTAGGCTGCTTCCCCGGGCATTCGCATCTCGTTAAGCAATTTTCCCAGCGACATCGCCTCTTGCCGAATCGAGGGGACGAGCGCCGACAACAGGTAGGCAGCCGCGAATCCCAATGCCGATACAACAAGCTGCGAAACAATGCCCTGCGGACCAATTAGGCGCAGGGCAACTTCCGCGGACAGGACGCCCGCAAGGGAAAGCACAATTGGGAATGCGATTGCTTGCCCGAAACGTTTCAAAGTTAATTGCGTCCCCTGGAAGGTGTAATTGAGCACCCAGGGGGAGACTCCAATCAGGGCCACAGACCCGGAAAGGGCCACACCCTTGATGCCAAAGCGGAGACCGATCGCAAAGCTCCCTACGATGATCGGGGACATAACGAACAAGAGTTTGAGCATCCGTCCCGATTGTCCCCGGCCTATGAACAACCAGAAAGTGGAGTCAAGAAACAGTTGCCCCAAGGAAGCGAGGGCAAGAATCTGAAATACCGGAGCCGCGTCCATCCACTGTCGTCCGAGCACGAGGACGATCACCGGCTCCGCGGCCACAAAAAGATAGCCAAAGATCGGTGTGAAAACCCACGTCATAAGGTTTACGGCCCGCAGATAATATCGCGCAAACCGCTCCGGATCATTTTGAAGCCGGCTGAAGGTTGGCACCGCCACCCTCGTTGCCGGCCCACTGAGCTGGCGCACGGGGAGCATTAAAAGATTGTAGGCGCGCGAATACAATCCGAGGAGATGCGCTCCCCAGTACCAACCGATCAGCACACTATCTGCGCTGCGGTTGGTGTTGGTTACTAAATAGGAGATTGCAACCTTGCCTCCAAATGCCACCATGGAACCAACCTTGGCGCCGCGCCGGGGAAGGCCCGGGATCCACCGGATCATCGCCCAGGAGAGCGTCATTTGGAGGAAATTCAACGTCAGCGGGAGGGCGAGAATGGCCCAATACCCAGCTCCCCGCAAGGCCAAAAAGATGGCAAGGGGTACGGCAACAGCATACGAAGCGATATCCCGCACCGACAGGGCAGCATATCGCATCTGGCGCATGAGAAGGGCATTGTGCTGCACCCTCAATCCGCCGAATAGGAACGTTAGCGATGCCAATAAAGCGATGTCCGTGAGCCGAGGTTCCCGATAAAACCAAGCCAGGAAAGGTCCCAGAGCTGCCGTAACCAACATGAGGAGTGTGCCGATCCCGACATTAATCCAAAATAGCGCGGAGACTTGCTCATAAGTGATTCCCTGGCGCTGGATGGTCGCCTCCGAGAGCCCCAGATCCGCAAACGCCTGGGCCAGACCCGTAATAGCAGTGACCATCGCCACCAGTCCGAAATCGGCCGGTGTCAACAGGTGCGCCAGCACCACCGTCGAGACCGACTGCATTACAAACGTGATGCCCTGAGAGGTGAGCGTTAATGCTCCGCCGCGAACCGACCGCCCCTTCAGGTCGGCGTGCAGATGGTCTGTGCTCAGTATGTCTTGCGATTGAGTTTGGGTGGCCATTCCGAGTTGAGCCCATCAAAGCGGAGACTTCACATCCAGTGATGCGCCGGAGGTTTGACGATCCGCCCACCCCGCGTAGTTGGGCATCCGCAGTAGACCCGCATACACGTT
>JASHTZ010000078.1 GCA_030040295.1 Terriglobia bacterium
GTGAGGCGCATTCCAGCCGCCTCGATCAGTCCGATGATTATACCGGCAGTCGCTCCGAGCAATCCGACTCTGCCAATAACTGTCTGCTTGGTGGGGGGAACAGTTGTCATTTTATGTCGCCTGCCAACCCCCAAAACTGCCACAGCTACCGGTGTCTATGGGGTACAAAAGTCGGCTCGAAATGCGCCATGTGGCCAGATTATACAGCATAAAATCAACAACTTAAATGCAAACACTTAACTCAGACGCCTTGCAGCCTAAATTGACCTAACCCATAGCCTTGCGGGTTCTGACTTATATCTTTTATGCAAACGGAGCGCCAAGTCAGCCTCGTAAGATTGCTAAACATTGTTAAGAAAAGTTCGCTCGAATGGCCGCCCGTCTACGGCCCTCCCATGTGCTTAATGACGCCTGATCGAGGCAAAGGTTACATGCGAAGTCTCTTGAATATGCTTTCGGGGATTGCGCGGATGATGAACATGATAAATCGCCAGAACCACGGGACATAGACTACATCTCTCTGCTTCGTCACAGCGCGATAAATATCGCGTGCGGCCTTGTCGGGCGAGGCGACCAGAGGGAGCTTCCCCTTTCCGAATACCATACGTGTATCGACGAAGCCGGGTTTTACGGTGATGACGTTCACGCCGGGATGATAGAGACGATTTCGCAGGCCTTGCAGATAGGTCGTCAATCCACCCTTGGCCGCACCGTAGAGGTAATTGCTCTGTCGCCCCCGGTCTCCCGCGACGGAAGAAAGCGCGCAGATGAATCCGCGCCCTTTTTGCTCGAAGTGATTCGCGGCGACCTCCAGGGCCAGCGCCGAGCCGGTGAAATTAATTTCCAGAATTCTGCGCGCCTCTCTCAAATCCTTCTTCGCTGCGCCGGGGTTTCCCATGTGGCCGGCGCAGAGAACAAATCCCTCGAGCGAGTCCCCCCCGGCTTTGAAGCATTCCTTCAAAGCTGCCTCCAGCGATTCAAAGTTTCCCAAGTCCACAGGCATGGCCCGTACACTAACTTTGTACCGCAGGCCCAGATCTGCCGCGAGAATCACCAGCTCTTCATGGTCGCGCCCTGCGAGGATGAGATCGTAGCGATGAGATGCAAATTCTGTTGCCAGGGCTCGACCAATGCCGGCATTTGCGCCCAGAATCAATACCGTAGGCAAAGCAGGACCTCGTGAATACTGAAATTCAACTTTCCCTCATCGATTCTGGCAAAAAAATCTCCGCCCCGCGTTCATTGCAGGGCGCTTCTACGAATGACTGACCATTGAGGGCTGACGAGGGTTTACATCAACCGACAATCTTAAGTCTTCGAGCCAGGGACGATGAAAACAATCTCTTTGGGTCCAACTTCAGTTGAATGGACCGGAAATCGTCGAGCCTGGGGTACATCGCGGCGAAATCTTCGGGACGCAGAATCGCGTCCTTCGCCAAGTAGACCCGTCCCCCATAATCCAAAGTCATTCGGTCAAGCTCATGAAGAAAAGGAGCGAGCCCGCGACCCGCCGGGATGTCAAGAGCCAGAGTGTAACCCCGAAGAGGGAAGGACAGCAGTCCTGGTCCGGATTCTCCAAAGCGTTTCAGAACCGCCAGGAACGAACCGCGTCCGGACCGAGCCAGGCGGTCAAGAACAGCGCGCAGACCTTCGCGGCCGCTCGCCTGAGGGAGGGCAATCTGGTATTGAACAAAGCCGCGCTTCCCATACATGCGGTTCCAATTGTTGATGGCATCGAGCGGATAAAAGAACTTTTCGAAATTCACAAGCTGGTGCGCGATGGTGCGGTGGAGGGCGAAGTAGGCTGCGTTGAACGCCCGCACTGTCAGCGGGTTCAAGGCTCCGGAAGGGAGGTCGGCAATGAGATTCCATTTGGGCCGGGTGGAGATGGCGTCGTTGTTCGCCAATTTCGACTGCAAATCCCAAAGTCGAGCGGGCAGTTCGGCTGCCGGAGCGTGATTGCCTCGCATCAAAATGCTGCGTCCCAGGATCTTGCCGGCGGCGAATGCGTCGATCCAGGCGACGGAGTAGTCATATCGCTCGTCGGAGGCTTCCATGTTCATCAGAGCGTCTTCAAGGTTGGCCGCCTTGTAGTAATCCACAAAAACATATGGCGAATCGGCGCGGCGAAGCCTGAGCCGCGCGCTCAGGATAACTCCCGTCAGCCCCATCCCTCCCACGGTGGCCCAAAAAATCTCGGAATTGCTCGTCGGCGCGCATCGCAACAGTTCGCCGACAGGCGTTAAAAGCTCCAAACTCAGAACGAAGTTCGAGAAAGTTCCGTCCCGGTGATGATTCTTGCCATGAATGTCCGCTGCAATCGCTCCGCCCACGGTCACGAACTTGGTTCCCGGCGAGACGGGCAGGAACCATCCGCGCGGGAGAAAATATTGAATGATCTCGGCAAGGCTTGTTCCGCACTCGCATTCGAGTTCTCCGGTGGAGGTATCAAAAGAGATAAATCGATTGAGCCGAACAGGCCAGATGACGCCGCCATTTTCGTTCAGCGAAGCATCGCCGTAGCTGCGGCCCAGGCCGCGGGCGATGTAGGAAGATTGAAGCCCCGACGCCAGAGCCAAAGCCACCTCACTGCGCTTTTCCGGACGGCAGACGTGACACGACTCCAACCGGTAACGGCCCCAGCCGAAAAGCGATTGAGTTGAAAAGGAAGGGTTCATCGGAAATTCGGTCTTACATCATCAGCTTTCAGCCACCATCTCCGGCTGATCCGTGCACTTCACGTTCGGTGGCGGACCAATTCTCAAACGCTCAGGGTAAACGACGGATTGCTGATGACCAGGAACCGGATATTCTTCAAAGATAGACGATTAAGACCACGCACGCCGCCCAGGAAAGTACGACCGACAGCAGCACAGGGTCGGTGAAGAGTGACCGCGTGGGATCTCCTCCCTGCGCGTCATGGTGAATCAGGTGGAGATAGCGGAAGATCCCAAAAAGGACAAAGGGGATCGTGATCTCGAGTCGTTTGCCGGGAAATTTGCTTTGCACGTCCGGCGACAGCGTGTAGAGCGCGTATGACACCACGGTGGATGCTGTAACAATGCTGATGAGCTGGTCGAGAAAATAAGGCGTGTAGTTCGCGAGAATCGCGCGGTGCTCGGAGGCGCGGTCGCCCAGCAGGACCAGCTCATGGCGCCGCTTACTCAGGGCAATAAACAACGCCAAAAGCGTTGTGCACACAATCAACCAAGGAGAAATGGAAACGCCAATCACTACGCCTCCCGCTACCACGCGAAACAGGAAGCCCGCCGCCACAATGAACACGTCGAGCAGCGGAACCCGCTTCAGAAAGGCGGAATAGAGAACATTGACGGCGACATAGGCCGCGACCGTTTCGAAGAAGGAAGTATTCAGCCTCCAGGCCCCCGCCAGTCCCGCGATGCCCAGAATTGCGGCGGCGAGTCCCGCGCTAGTGAGGCTCAACCTGCCGGAAGCAATGGGCCGCAGCTTCTTAACAGGGTGGTGGCGGTCTTCCTCGGCATCGAATATGTCATTGAGGGCATAAGCGGCGCTGGAGACCAGGCAAAACACCAGCACGGCCAGCAATACCTCCCGGCAACGGTCCCAGCGCGTAAGGCTTTGCGAGAAAATGAGCGCGGCGAAGATAAAGCCATTCTTCACCCATTGTTGCGGGCGGAGTGTTTCCATCAACGCCCAGAGAAAAGAACCTCTCCGGGCCGCGCTCTCCAGGGATGCCGGCCCTTCAAGCGAATCGGTATTTGCACTTTGCCGGCTGGTTGACATTAGAACTCCACAACCAAATGATTCGAAGGCTCGAAATGGCCGAAAGGCGTCGCCTGGGGCTCAGTCTAGCACGGATGCCGTTCAGGGAACCATCCAACCGAGCCAGTAAGCCTGCGCCAAAGCGATCAGGCAAAGCAGCAGCGCCAGCAGCAAGCTGTGGCCGAGCGTGGAGCGCACGATATCGCCTTCGTGGCCGACCAGCCCGACGGTGGTCACTCCCACGGCGATGTTCTGCGGTGAGATCAT
>JASHTZ010000079.1 GCA_030040295.1 Terriglobia bacterium
GACAGGCGGGTTTCATTCGCGCTGCAACTGAGCTCGCCGGCATCTCCGGCCCGCAATCAATTGGTAACCCAGGCGCGCGAGGCAGTGCTGGCCCTCGGCGCTGCCGACGTGGAGGTTCGAGTGGTGGCGGCAGGTCCGCCCCGCGCTGCTAACCCGGCGCTGATTCCCCAAGTGACGCACTCTATTGCGGTGGCGAGCGGCAAGGGCGGCGTGGGGAAATCCACGGTGGCGGCAAATTTGGCGATTGCTCTGCACACCGCGGGGGCAAAGGTCGGCCTGCTGGACACCGACGTTTACGGGCCCAGCGTTCCCATCCTGATGGGTGGAAATGAAGGGCCGCAGGTGGTGGAAGGGAAGATCGAGCCTCCCGTGGAGTACGGCATCAAGATCATGTCCATGGCGTACTTCCTGCCCAAGGACGAAGCGGTGATTTGGCGAGGGCCGATGCTGCACAAAACCATCCAACAATTTCTGGGTGACGTGCGCTGGGGCGAACTCGACTACCTGGTAATGGATATGCCCCCAGGCACGGGCGACATCCAGTTGAGCCTTTCCCAGACGATTCCTCTCACCGGCGCGGTGATTGTCTCCACGCCTCAGGATTTGGCTCTCACCGTGGCGTCAAAGGCTATTGCCATGTTTCAAAAATTGAATGTGCCGATTCTGGGCGTGGTGGAAAACATGAGCTACCACGTGTGCCCGCAGTGCGGCCACCGCGAGGAAATCTTCGGCCATGGCGGCGCGCGCGCTGCCTCAAAAAAACTGAATTTCGCCTTTCTGGGGGAAATCCCGCTCGACCTCTCAATTCGCGTACAGAGCGACTTAGGCAAACCCGTGGCGCTGGACGGCTCGACGATTTACGGCAATGCCTTTCGCGAAATCGCCGGCGCGCTGGCGGCGCAGATCAATGCCGGCAATTTCGAAAAGGCTGAGGACATCACGATTGAGTGACCGGTTTTCGTTTGCCTGCATCCGGTAGCAAGAGGCGCAATGGAGGGGTTTGACGTAGCGGCGGCCCTACGCCGCCATTTTGACGAGATAAACTCGCCACGACGAACTGAACCTATACCGAGAACTGACAACCACAAACCGAAATCCGGTTTTCCGACATGCCCGCAACTCCAAAAAAAATAAAGCTTGCTGCCGGGAACAACACGCTGGCCATTCACTGGTCCGACGGTCACGAGAGCGCCTACCCTTATCGCTATTTGCGCGGCAAGTGTCCGTGTGCAACGTGCGAGGAAACGGCTCCGGTTCAGGAACAGGCCGTCGGCGGCTTGCCGATTCTCGGGCAGAAGCCCCTGCACCCCGAGCGCGCGGAGTTGGTTGGCCGTTACGCCCTCCAAATTTACTGGAGCGATGGCCACTCTTCGGGCATTTACACTTTTCAATATCTCCGCAGTCTTTGCCCCTGCACTGAATGCACGGCAGCCCGTAAAGTTGAAAATCCTGCGTGACACAATGTCCCTTTGGTTTTCGCTCGCCTTGCTCCGAGGTGAGAGGAGATCAAATGTCGTTCGCGCCAATACCCTTCTTGCTCTATGCGCCGTGTCATTGACAACTCTTGGTGCCTGTGCTAACTACAACCAAGAAGGGCTCTGCCAACATAAATGGGCGCAGAAGAACTCCAAGCCGCGTGGGACCTGCTCAAGGAAGCGTACCAATACCAGATGGGCGGGGATTATGAGATGGCCGTGGAACTTTATAAACGCTCGCTCGACCTGCATCCCACAGCGGAGGCGTTCACTTATCTCGGTTGGACGTACCGCTTTCAGGGAAAGATTGACGACGCCATAGCCGAGTGCAAGAAAGCCATTCAAATTGACCCGGAGTTCGGCACTCCCTACAACGACATTGGCGCGTACCTGATCGAGAAGGGCGAATACGACGAAGCTATTCCGTGGCTCGAGCGCTCTCTGCAATCCAAACGTTACGAGTCCTACCACTTTCCCCATTACAATCTCGGGCGCGTTTATGCGGCCAAGGAGCTCTATGGCAAAGCGCGCCACCACTTCGAGCAGGCCTTGAAACTCTCGCCTGACTACGCCCTGGCCAAGGAAGGGCTGGCCCGAATCCGTCACAAGGTGCATTAGCCCCCGAAGGCCTTACGCAAGCCTTTCCTTCAATCCTCACTCACAAACCCAGTGTGCTATGATGGCGCATCAAAACTCACCCCCCGGAGTCCGATCATGCCCAAAGCGAAACTGCAATATCTGACCGATGAGCTCGAAAAGCTGCGCGAGCAGAAACTCTTTCAAAAATTGCGAGTGCTGGAGACGGAGCAGCTGCCTCTCTCTCGCTTCGACGGCCACCCGGTGATCAATCTTTCTTCCAACAATTATCTGGGATTGACCACGCACCCGAAGTTGCGGCGGCGCGCGCTGGAGGCCACGGAAAAATGGGGAGTGGGCTCGGGTGCGGTACGCGCCATCGCCGGAACCATGACCATCCACATGGAACTCGAGGAAAAAATCGCGCGCTTCAAGCATGTGGAAGCCTCCGTGGTGTTTCAATCCGGCTTCACCGCCAACGCGGGCACGGTCTCCGCTATTCTCGGCCGCGAGGATGTGATCATTTCCGACGAGCTCAACCATGCCTCCATCATCGACGGCTGCCGGCTTTCGCGAGCGGAGATCAAGGTTTTTCCTCACAAGGATGTGGAGGCGTGCGAAAAGGTCCTAAAAGAAATCGCTCCGCGCAAATGCCACAAGTTACTGATTACCGACGGAGTGTTTTCTATGGAAGGTGACATCGCTCCGCTGCCGCAGCTTGTGGAACTGGCGGAAAAATACGGTTGCATCATGATGATTGACGATGCGCACTCTTCCGGAGTGCTGGGCCGAAACGGTCGCGGGACCGTGGACCACTTCAACCTGCACGGGCGTGTGGATGTCCAGGTGGGCACACTCTCAAAAGCCATCGGCGCGCTTGGCGGTTACGTGTGCGCCACGCGCGATACCATTGATTTTCTGTACCATCGCGCGCGGCCGTTTCTGTTCTCCACATCCCATCCTCCGTCGGTGGCCGCCACCTGCCTCGCCGCATTCGAAGTGCTGGAAGAAGAGCCGCAGCTCATTGAGCAGCTCTGGACAAACGCAAAATTCTTCAAGGAAGGTTTGAAGAAATTGGGCTTCAACACCGGTGTGAGCGAGACGCCCATTACGCCTGTCATCGTCGGCGACGCCGCCTTGGCCCACGATTTCTCCCGTCAGCTCTTCGCCGCCGGAGTTTTCGCGCAAGGCATCGGCTTCCCCACCGTGCCGCAGGGCAAAGCGCGCATCCGCACCATTGTCACCGCCACGCACACGCGCGAGGAGCTGACGCGCGCTCTTGGGATTCTTGCCGAGGTGGGGAGAAAATTGAAGATTATTGGGTAAAGTCGCTCAGTTGACGCGCTTCTGGCATCGACCTAACGGCATTTTCGATCCGGTTATCGGCTCAGGGCGTGCTTAACCAGTTCAACGCTCTGCGCCCACACGCGGCCGCGAACTTCCGTGGCTTCGGCCATCACCTGATCCATGGCGGAAACGATCATGGCTACTTCTTCTTCGCCAATGATGAGCGGTGGAAGGAATTTGATGATGTTCACGTCCGGGCCTGCAACTTGAGTAAGGATGTGGTGATCGCGCATCAGGGCCATTACCACGAATTGTGCAAACAGGCCTTTTTGAGCGGCTTCCGCGGCGGTCCAGGCGGCACGCAGGGCAAGGGTGCGCGCCGGTTGAAATTCGATCCCAATCATCAGCCCTTTGCCGCGCACGTCAGCGATCATTTCATACCTGTTCTGAAGCGCCACGAGCCCCTTCAACAATTTCTCCCCCATCGCTGCGGAGCGCTCCACCAGATGCTCTTCATCCAGAACGTGCAAGGAGGCAAGTCCAGCCGCCATGGCCAGCTCGTTCTGGCCGAAAGTGGTGGAATGGACCTGGCATTTTTCCAGCCGGCTGAAGATGGCGTCGTGAATTTTGCGTCGCGTGATCGTGGCGCTTACAGGAACATACCCGCCGCCCAGTGATTTTGAGAGCGTCACGATATCGGGTTCCAGGCTCCAGTGTTCGGAGCAAAGGAAGCGCCCCGTGCGCCCCATGCCCACCTGCACCTCGTCACAGATGAATAGCGTGCCGTACTTGCGGCAGAGACGCTGCGCTTCGGGAAGGTAATCGTCGGCAGGAATATACACACCCTTGCCCTGGATGGGCTCCACGATGAATGCCGCCACGTCTCCCGCGCGGAGTTGTTGGTCGAGCGCGGCGAGATCGTCCATTCGCACGGCGTCCGTGCCGGGTAGCAAGGGCTCAAACCCTTTGCGAAAATCCTCGCCACCATTGATGCCGAGCGTGCCGAGAGTCAATCCGTGAAAGGCATGTTCGAGATAAACTACACGAGTGCGCCGCGTGGCAGCGCGCGCAAATTTCAGCGCGGTATCCACAGCATCCGCGCCCGAGTTGGCGAAGAAAACGGCGTCAAGTCCGGCGGGCATGCGCTTTAACAGGTCCTCTGCCAGCAAGCCGGCCAGGAGGGGGCAATCCATTTTGATCAGGTTGGGACGGTCCAGATCAATTAGCTCCTGCAAGGCCTTCTTGATGACCGGGTGCGCGCGCCCGAAATTGAACACGCTGAATCCGGCGAGCAGATCCAGGTAACGCGTTCCCTCCGCGTCCCACAAATACGCCCCTTCACCCCGCGTGTAGATTTTGTCAAAGCCGATGATGCCCTGTACGCGAGCCAAGCTGGTGTTCAGATACTGCTCGTGCAGTTGGTACTGATCCGCGAGCCGAGATTCAATAAGCCGACGCAACGACCAATTCATGCTGGATGCCTCAAATGGCCCTTCGGCGGG
>JASHTZ010000080.1 GCA_030040295.1 Terriglobia bacterium
GCACAAACTACAGTCAGGGATTCGTGAGCGGCACCACGATCGGCGTATCGGAATACAATTACCGGCTCTCCGACAACACAACTACCGCGATCTTCAACCCCGAATTTGTCAGCGGACTTTCGGTGGGATTCGCACAGAACCTTCTGAACGGGTACGGCAAGCGAGCCAATGCCCGTTTCATTCGCATCGGGCGAAACAACCTGAATTTCTCGATGAGCGTCTTCCGCCAGAGCGTGATCGCCCAGGTGGCCACCGTGATGACCACCTATTACAGCCTGCTGGCGGACCAGGAGAGCATTCGCGTGGCCCAGGAAGGGCTGCAATACGCGCAAAAGCTGCTCGAAAACAATCAGGCGGAATTGAAAATCGGCGCGGTGGCGCAATATGACGTGCTGCTGAGCGAACAGGCCGTGGCGGACCAGCAGCAGGCCCTGATCGCGGCGCAAAACACCTTTTCCCAGGACGCGCAAACGATGAAAGCCAAAATCTCCAGGACCTTCAATGAACAACTGGCCACGGTGGAAATTTCTCCCACGGACAAGCTGCCGGAACCTCACCCGGATGACGTGCCCCCGCTGACCGATGCCTTGCGGGAAGCTGCGGCGCATCGCCCGGAGATTGAACAGGCGGACATCAACCTGCGCAACCAGGATTTGACGATCGCGGGAACGCGCAACGCCCTTCTGCCCCAGGTTCTGATTTTTGGCACCTATAGTTTCCAGGGGCTGGGCGGTGCGCTGCGGCCCACGTTCGCAAACGTCCTCGATAATACTTACCCGAACATTTCTTACGGTATCCAGGTGGGATTTCCCTTCCGAAACCGGCAAGCCCAGGCGGATGCAGCGCGCGCGCTGCTGGAAAGACGCCAGTTGCTCATGAAGCTCCAGGACGCCAAGAACCAGGCGGTTTGGGACGTCAGCAAAGCGGTGAGCGCGGTCGATCAGGCTCGAATCGCGCTGGATGCCGCGCTGAAGCTGGAGTCCGTATCGCGACAAGTGCTCGACATGCAGCAGCAGAAATTCACCCTCGCCACGGCCACCGTGGAAGATGTGATTGCGGCTCAAAAAAATCTTGCGACGGCGGAGGGCAATGTGGTGAAAGCCCGAGCCACCTACGCCAGCGCACTCATCCAATTCGAGCAGGCTACCGGAACCCTTCTCGAGAGGAACAATATTGAGCTTTCCGAGGCCGTGGGAGGCGAAGTTCATCGCGCGCCGAATATCCCGGGCGGCCCGCCGACTAATCCTTAGCGGCGAGATCCTCTGAAGGAAGAATTCGAGTCTTCCTCCTACCAGTTCTTTCACGGTGCCGGCGGGTGGCGCACGCCACAAGTTCGTGCCGAGCGCGCCAAGCTACCTGCGATTCGCGCGGACATGCTACGATCACAAGCCTAGGTTCGAATCGTCACAAGGCTGAACAGGGAGGATGGATGAAGGGCAGGTTTTCTCGCAGAGAATTTCTCCACGATGCGAAGACCGTAGGTCTTTGCTGGGGAGGAATGCGGATTTTCGCTGGGTGGCCGACGAAAGCGGAGGGAGCCCAAACGCCGCCGGTCCTACCCTCATCGCAGCCATTCATTTATGGCTCGGCTTTTTACCGGCCTCCGAATCCGCCAGCTTCAATGCGCAGAGAAATGCTCAGGGACATCGCGCAGAAATACAGGTTCAACATTATCCGCATCTATCCCGCATGGGTTTATTACAATCCCGCGCCGGGCCGGTTTGTTTTCGACGATCTTGAAGAAGTTATGAAGTATTGCGATGAGTTCGGGCTGCGGGTACTGATGGGAGTGGTTACGGAGGATGCCCCTTACTGGCTGGAGGAGGCGCATCCGGAAACTCGTTATGTGGATGCGAGAGGAAACCCGCAACGGCTCATCGACAGCTCCAACAATGTAAGCGGCGGCTGGCCTGGACTGTGCCTGGATTGGGATGAGGTTCAATCGGCGGTCAGGAATTTCATTACCGAACTCACCCGCCTGGCGTCGTCGCATCCTTCCATGTACGCATACGATTGCTGGAACGAAGCCCATATTGAGCCGGCCTGGCCACGCAGCAGTTGGATTCTGCCGCAAGAGCGTTTGTATTGCTATTGCGAACAGACCATCGCCAAGTTCCGGCGGTGGCTTGAGCAGCGCTACGGAAGCCTCGACGCCCTCAATGCCGCGTGGGTACGGCGATACTCCAACTGGAGCCAAGTTGATCCCCCGCGCAACCTGGGGACGTATCTCGACTGGGTTGACTGGAGAAACTTCATCATTGAACGCGACACCTGGGAAATGAAATTCCGGGTGGAAGCCATCCGGGCCGTCAACGATCACCACCTGCGCGAGAGCCATTGTGGGTACGTTCCCCCGCTTGACGCCGTTTCCACCAGCGCTTTCAACGGATGGCGCCTGGCGGAATGCCTGCAAACCTGGGGGATGTCCAATTTTCCTCGCTGGGCAAACATTCCCCCTTATCTTGGAGCGGGTCGATTGGAAGCAACACGATCCCAAGCCGCGGAAAAGCCGTTTTGGATGACAGAGCTCCAGGGCGGACACGGCAGCAGCGGGCTTGTGCAAAGTCCGCATATGCGCCCACGCGACATCCGCTTGTGGAATTGGCTGGCCGTCGCGGCCGGGGCAAAGGGGATTCTCTACTGGGCGTATTATGCGGAGGCCACCGGTAGAGAGGCGATGGGATTCGGCCTTATCGATCGCGACGGCTCGGAAACGGAACGGGTTCAGGAAGCGGCGCGGGATAACCGTTTGATCCAGGAGCATTGGGATATTTTGCGCGATTACCGGCCAAAGCCTCGGGTGGCGATTCTCACTGATCAAGATAATGCCATCCTGACGTACGCCATGGCAGGCAATGAGGATGCTTCTGTTCAGTCCTTCCGCGGATATTACAAGGCCCTGTGGAAGATGGACCAGTGGTCAGACTTTATCGAACCACACGACCTGGATAAACGACAATACGTGGTGGTAATTGTTCCCTGGCACCTGATCGGCAAGAAGGAAACATTCGAGCGTCTGAGGCAATGTGCGGAAAGCGGCACCACCTTGATCGTGGAAACTTCTTTCGGTCTCTTTGATGAACGGTGCTTCTATAACCCGGTGATCCCGCCCTACGGGCTTGACGAAGTGTTTGGATATCGCGAGAAGGAGAATTATTACATGCGCCCACGGGCGGAAGCGGATTCAGGCTCGCTCGCTCCGGCGGAAATGATCAACTACGAGCCCGATGTTCACTTCTCGTTGCCTGTGCAGGCGACCGTGCGGGCCAACACCTATTTGACTCCTATCGAGGTCCGCTCCGCCACTCCCATTGCCACCTGCATGGACCTGACCGTGGGGGCAAGGAAGCAGGTGGGCAAAGGCGCGGTCTATTACATTGGAACGAATCTTGGCGCAACGATTGATTCGGGCGACGATGCAGGTATCGAATTGCTGCGAGCGATCATCCATCCCCTGGCGCCCCCGCTCGTTTCATCCGCGAAGCTGCGGCCAAGGCTGGTCGAAGGGTCAAACCGAAGCCTGCTGGCTGTGTTCAACGACACCTCGCAGGACCTAACCGAAAATCTTGTGCTCCCCACGCGATATCATCAGGCCACTGACATCCACAGCCGGAAGCTTTTGCGTTTGGAAAAAGGCGCGCTTTCTCTCAGCGTACCCTATGAAGACGTGGTGGTGGTCGAACTGGAGTAATACAAGGAATTCACGAAGGCCTAAAAATCCAGGTTCAGCCATGCGGCCCGCTTACACTTCACGGACCCGGTTAAGGCACCAGCACAATCTTCCCGTAGGCGCTCTGTTCAATGACCTCGCGATGAGCCTGCGCCGCTTCAGCGAGGGGCAATTCCTTTCCCACGATCGGGCACAGCGAGCCATTTGCAAGCCCCGCACCGATTCCGGCATGAATACTGGCGAGATCCGGCCGGGTGGTATTCCACAGCACCATTCCCAAGACCGCGGCGTCGCGGCGCATGATCTCACGCGGATTGATTTCAACGTTCCCGCGATTGCCGATCACCACGACCCGGCCTCTCATGGCGAGCACGCTGAGGTCTTTCGCCAGATTAACATTGGCCAGCATCTCCAGGATTACATCGGCGCCACGTCCTGCGGTGATCTTCAGGAATTCGTCCAGATAATCGGGAGCGTGATGATCGAGTACGTGGTTTGCTCCCTGCGCGGCAATAAGCTTGCGGCCGCGCTCCGTTCCTCCCGTTCCAATCACCATCAATCCGCCGGAACGCGCCAGTTGCACTGCAGCGATTCCCACACCGCCGCTCGCGCCGTGGATCAGAATCGTCTCCCCGGCCTGAGCATGTGCGATCTTCCAGAGGGCGCGGTAAGCCGTGGCGTAGGGAACGTTCACACCTGCACCTTGAGCGAAGCTGGCGTTGGACGGCAGGGGGTGCACTTGCCAGTCTTCTGCAAGAGTTTTCTGCGCGTAGGCGCCGGTAATGGTTCCGCCTGCGTAGACCCGATCGCCCGGCGCCAGGCCCTGAACGCCCTCGCCCACTGATTCGACGATTCCCGCGGCGTCGCTTCCCGGCGTATAGGGAAGATCCGGTTTTATGGCGTACGTTCCCTGGCGCATGTAGGTGTCATACGGATTCACACCGGCCGCTTTCACTTGCACCACCACCTGGCCGGCGCCGGCTCTCGGCTCGGGCACATCATCCAGTTTCAAAACTTCCGGACCGCCGAATTCATGAACTCGTATCGCTTTCAAAGCAGGTCTCCTCTCCGTCTCACGGATTCACGAGCTGCCATCACCTTACTCGATGCAAACGCTGAATGATCCAACTCGGAACCGGCGCAACTCCTGCCGCGTGCCGAAGCTACTTTATCATCTTTTGCATTCGGGCGATTCCCCTTGAAATGTCACAAGGGTGAACGCTTTGAGATAGCAAGTGAACTTCTTGACTTTTTCTTGAAATCAAAACCGCCGTGGTAGAATGGCACCGCAATTGGAGTCGGAATCGGCAGAGGATTTATCTGTCCGCCACTTCGGGCATTCAGCCGCCATGAAGGTTGGCGTGGAAAATTCGATTCGAGGAAAGCATCACCATGGAACAAAAAAGTGAAAAAGCTTCTCGCCGGTCATTCTTGAAAACGGGCATTGGCATGATGGGCGCAATGGGATTGAATTCCGACCTCGGCGGGGCGGCCGAATCACCAAGCCCGGATGCCGCGCGCCCCAACTTCGTATTTCTACTGGGAGAAGGCCATCGGCCCGACGCGCTCAGCATCAACGGAAATCAGATCGTTCGAACCCCGAATTTCGACCGGATCGGACGCGAAGGAATTCAGTTCACGAATTCTTTCAGTGTAAATGCCCTCTGCCTTCCCGCCCGGTCCGTGGCTTTGACCGGACTTTACACGCATAGCACCGGATGCGTTGACAACAAAAACAGAGTCATTCCGCAGGAAATTCCACTCTTCACGGAGATGTTGCGGAACGCAGGTTATGATGTTGCTTTACTAGGAAAGTCACACATCCCGGCCATTGGCGAGCGCGATTGGAATTATTACTTTGGGTTTCCCGGCGCGGCCACAGACTATTTCTGGCCGGTCATTGACGAAGGCGCCGATGGAAAGGTGAAGCCCCCCCAGACTTTCGAGGGTTACGTGGATGATCTGGTTACAGACCGCGCCATCGAATGGATGAAACAGAAACGCCAAAAGCCTTTCTGCCTCTGCTTGTGGTTTCAGGCGCCTCATGCTCCTTTCTTCCGTCCGCGCCGCTATCTGGATTTGTACGATGGCGTGGACATTCCCAAGCCTTCGACGTTTGACGATGACCTGAAGGGTTATCCGGGAAAACCGCGCGCCTTCGCCAATACAGACAACAAAATAGGCGGGCCCTATGCCAAACACAGCGGGACGGCGGGCAATTGCGCGCGCTCGCTGGAAGAAATCGTAAAGGACTATTACGCCGGAGTGGTAGATACGGACGATAACGTCGGAAAGGTGTTCCAGGCGCTCACGGACCTCGGCCAACTTGATGACACCGTGATTCTCTTCAGCTCCGATCACGGCTTCTTTCTGGGAGAATGGCGGATGTACGACAAACGGCTGATGCATGAGCCTTCGATTCGTACTCCCCTGCTGGTTCGCTACCCGAAGATGATTCGTCCCGGTTCGACCTCCAAGAAAATGGCCTTGATCAATGACCTTGCGCCCACTTTCCTCGAACTAGCCGGTGTAAATGTACCCGAGTGGATTCAAGGGCAGAGTCTGGTTCCCTTGCTCAAAGGCGAGGAGTCCACACCTTGGCGAAACGATTGGTTGTACGAATACTACGAGTATCCAGGTCCGCACAATGTCCGGAAGCACCGCGGCGTGCGTACCGAGCGGTACAAGCTCATCCACTATTACGAGGTGCCGGAGGAATTCGAGTTATACGATTTGCAAGAAGATCCCGGCGAACTCCATAATCTCCATGGCGATCCCTCGCATGCCTCGCTCGAAAAGCAACTGCGCGACCGCATTGAAGAACTTCGCAAGGATACCGACGACAATTACGTTTTCTCGGAACCTGCTCCCGCCCCGGCTCATTCACGGGTCTGAATGACTGATCGCTTCATCGCACTCTCCGAGCA
>JASHTZ010000081.1 GCA_030040295.1 Terriglobia bacterium
CGCGCGTCACAAACGACAATTAAAAGGGGAGGCGTCATGAGCATCGAAGAACTCCATGAGATGGAAGAGCACGCGGAGCACTCCGCGCACGACCCCTCGCTTCTGCCCGTGACCGTCACCATGGCCGTCCTGGCCGTGGTGCTGGCCGCCACAACTCTGCTCGGGCATCGCGCCCACACGGAGGAGTTGCTATTTCAAAATAAGGCAACAGATCAATGGGCGTATTATCAAGCTAAGAACATTCGCCAGCACACCTATGAACTCTTCCTCGATCTCCTTTCCGTCACGGCCGTCAAGGACCCCGATCTGGCGGAAAAAGTCCGTGTGAAATATGAGAAGGAAGTATCGCGCTACAAGGAAGACTTGACGGATATCGAAAAGGAAGCCCACTCGCTCGAAGGCGAAGTCGCTCACTCGCAGCGCCAGGCCAATCGCTTCGACCTGGGCGAGGTTTGCCTCGAGGCCGCTATCGTCATCACCTCGCTCACGCTCCTCACCCGGCGCCGCGAGTTCTACCAACTGGGAATTCTCATGGGTTTGGTGGGAGTGGGAATCGCCTTGACGGGATTTTTGATCAAGTGAGCCCGCCATGATCACCTTCTGGCGCCCTTTGCGCAACAGCCTTCGCAGCCTTTGGAGAAATCCTGGCTTTACGGCCGTGGCCGTGCTCTCCCTCGCGCTCGGAATCGGCGCCAATACCGCCATCTTCTCACTCCTCAACGCCCTGCTGCTTCGAGATTTGCCGGTGTGGCAGCCGGAGCGCCTGGTCGAGCTTTCCGTTGTGCGCCGCGGCAACAAGATCATGTTCTCCTACCCGATGTTCAGGGAGATCGAGCGCGGGCAAAAAGTATTTTCCGGCCTGATGGGTTGGAGTTTCGGCGCACAGACGAACGTGGAGATCGGCGGGGCTCTTTCGCAGGCCGATTTGAGGTCGGTCACGGGCGATTACTACTCTGTGCTCGGAGTCACTCCGCTTCTGGGAAGATTGCTCACGCCGGGCGATACGGAATTCGGCTCGAACGGGGCCGCTCCGGTGGCCGTGTTGAGTTACGAATACTGGCGGCGCCGCTTCGGCGGGTCAAGCGGCGCGGTGGGAAAGGTGATTGCCATCGAGGGAAAACCTTTCACCATCGTCGGCGTCACGCGCAAGTGGTTCACGGGAATGTCCACGGGTGAACCGCCCGACATCACCATTCCCATGAAGAACACAGACGAGCGCGCCCTGCTCTTCGTGTTCGTCACCGGCCGGCTGAAAGACGGAGTGACCGTTGAGCAGGCGCGCGCCCAGCTTCAATCGTTCTGGCCGCAAGTGCTGCTCGACACAGCATCAACCGATACTCCCGGCTTGCGCCGGCAATTATTTCTATCGATGGGGCTTGCCGTGGATTCCGCTGCGACGGGTGTGAACGCCACGCTGCGTTCGCGTTTCACGCGGCCGCTTTATGTGCTGATGGGAATCGTGGGATTGATCCTTTTGCTCGCCTGCGTGAACCTGGCCAGCCTGATGCTCGCGCGTGCCGCGGCGCGCCGGCATGAAGTGGGTGTGCGCGTGGCGCTCGGAGCCGGTCGCTGGGCCCTGGCCCGCCAAGTGATGTTGGAGAGCCTCACGCTCTCGGCAATCGGCGCGCTGCTCGGTCTCGCCTTCGCTTTCTGGGGAAGCCGCTGGCTGGTGACGCTGCTGGCGGAGGGCGCGCTTACGCCCGTCATTTTTGACCTTCGCCCCGATTGGCGCGTGCTCGCGGTCACCGCATCGGTGGCCGTGGTGACGGGAATTCTCTTCGGCCTCGCGCCGGCCTGGCTCAGCTCGCGCCAGGATCCCGCCGCGCTCGTCCAGCAGAACACGCATCGCCTGGCGAGCTCCACCGGAGTACTGGGAAAATCCCTGATCGTCACGCAAATTGCGCTCTCACTCATCCTCATGTTGGGCGCGGGCCTTCTGGCAAGAAGTTTTCAGAAATTGTGCTCGATTGATCCCGGCATGGAGGAGAGTGTGCTCGATGTGCAGATCTCTCCCCGCCCGGACGAGGATCCGAAACTTGACCTGAACCCCTACTACCAGCAGCTCACGGAGCGAATCGCGAGCCTGCCGGGCGTGGCCTCAGTGGGACTCTCGGACATGCCTGTCGGAGAGGGAAGCTGGAAGGACACAATAACCACCAAACAGGATGCCTCGAACCCCTCAGCCAGCCTGATCACGAATGCCGCGATGATCTCACCAGGTCTCTTGCCTACACTCGGAATCAGCATTGCCGAGGGTCGCGATTTCAACTGGACTGACGACGTACATCACCCGACCGTCGCCATACTCAGCCGCAGCGTTGCCGACCGGCTATTTCCCAGCGGAAACGCCGTCGGCCAGCTCGTTCGCTTCAGCTTCATGCCGGAGTTTCAAAATCTGGAAATTGTGGGCGTGGCGGATAACGCGCGAATCATCGACTTGCACCAGGCAGACCCGCCGGTGATTTACCTTCCGTGCTTTCAGCACAAGGGACGAGCCGGCAATCTCCTTGTGCGCACGCGTAATAACCCCCAGAGTGTGGGCAGGCTTGTGGATCGGGAAGTTGAATCCCTCGGCCACGATTACACCTTGGGATCGAGAACCGTCGCGCAGGTGGTAAGCCAGGCGCTGGTGGAAGACCGCGTGATCGCGCTGCTCTCCGGCTTCTTTGCGGGGCTGGCGCTGCTGCTTGCCTCCGTGGGGCTTTACGGGCTGATGTCCTTCGCCGTCACGCACCGAACCCGCGAGTTCGGAGTTCGAGTGGCGTTGGGTGCAGCGCCCGCGAACGTCCGCTGGCTCGTCTTGCGCGAATCGGTGGCGCTGGGCGTGGCGGGGATTGCGCTGGGAATTCCCTGCGCGCTCGCCGCGGGCCGCTTGCTGGCAGGAATGCTCTTTGGGGTTTCCACCGGCGACTTGCCGACCCTGATTCTGGTCTCGATTCTGCTGCTCGCCGTGGCCGTGGTGGCAGGATACCTTCCCGCAAGCCGCGCGTCGCGAGTCGATCCGATGGAGGCATTGCGCGCCGAGTGAGGCGCGGCCTTGCTGTAGCGCGGCTGTCCCCAGCCGCGACGCCCAAAAGGCCAAAGTCGAGACGCGGGTGGGGACACCCACGCTACAACCGAATCCGCGAAAATCCGCTACGGTCGCGCGTTGCTGGCGACAAAGTTCTTCAGACAAGCCATATATTCCTGGCCGCCGACCTCCATCACATCATTGTGGTGGGCGCCTTCCACGCGAAAAAACTGTTTGGGCTCCGGCGCGGCGCGAAAAAGCTGCTCACCCATTTCAAACGGCACCGTTTCATCGAGTGTGCCGTGGACAATCAGAATCGGGGCGTGAACTTCGCGGATCAACTCCTCGGAATCGAAGTGCGACTTCACCGCATAGCTGATGAAAGGAATTGCGAACATTCGCCGCGCCATCGCCCGCGCGCTGGTAAAAGAACTCTCAACGATCAGACCTCCGCAAGGCCGGCGCGACGCCAGGTTCACCGCCACCGCGCCGCCCAGCGAGTGCCCGTAAACGATAATGTCCTCGGGGCGGAAGTGGCGCTGCCCGGTCAAGTATTCGTAGGCCGCGTCGGCATCGTGGTAAACGCCCGCTTCGTCGGGCTTGCCTTCACTCTTCCCGTAGCCGCGATATTCTACAGCCAGGATATTCGTTCCGATCGCCGCCATCGCATGCAGGTGCCCCAGACCGAAGCCGATATTCTCCGCGTTGCCGTGGAAACAGAGGAGGATTTGCCGGGAAGCAGGATTCGAATGATAGAAAGCGTTGATTCGAACGCCGTCTGCCGTCACCAGCCATATTTCTTCCGCTTCCTGCTGAATAATTTGTGGAGGGGGAAATCCTTCCGGGTAACGCGGGGGGTGGAAGATGAGTCGATTCTCAACAATCCTCAGAGCGGCAAAGGCAATCAGAAATCCGCTTGCGACTCCGATCAGAAAAATCGCCAAGAGCCTTTTCACCTTCGCGGGGATATCCATGAACCTGCAAGGCTGTAGCGCCGGAGGCCTGGGGAAATCCCCAAGCCCCCGTAGTTCAGTCGATCACGTCAGCTTGCAACTGCCGGTCTCACTGACCGTCGCCGCCATCACCACCGTCCGGGGAGATAACCACGAACACGCCGTTCCCCTGGCGGTTAATTCGCAGCAGCGTCTGCCCCTTGGCTTCCGCGGCCCAGCGGTTGAAGTCCGCGACAGAACGCACCGGATGGCGATTGATGCTTTCAATCAAGTCGCCTTCCTGCAAACCGGCTTGAGCAGCAGGCGAGTTCGGGTCGAGCTGGCTGATCACCACGCCGACCGCGCTCGGGGGCAGGCCCAATTGGTCGCGGATTGACGGAGTAAGGTTCTGAACGGTTATCCCGCGCAGCGCGCCTTGCTGAACACCGGAGGGACCACCGGTCGTCGCGTTGAGGTTCGCCGGCCGTTCACCCAAAGTCACCTTAATGGTCATCGGCTGGCCGTCGCGAAGAATATCAAGCGTGGCCACGCTGTCTGGATTCAAATTCGTGACCATGACGGTCAATTGATCCCGGTCCGAAATCATCTGCCCGTTGAGCTTACGGATGACGTCGCCGGTCTTCACCCCGGCTTTATCGGCAGGGCTATCCTTCGTCACGTCGCCAACCAGGGCGCCGTTGGTGTCGGGAACATGGAACTGCTTTGCCAGTCCCTCGTCGAGGTTTTCAATCTCCACGCCCAGGTAGCCGCGGCTGACCTTCCCGGTCTTAATCAAGTCTTCCATCACGTGTTTGGCCATGTCGATGGGAATCGCAAATCCAATACCCATGAAACTGCCCTCGCCTTCAGGGCCCGAGTTGCCGCTCAGGATCGCCGTATTGATCCCCACCACCTGTCCGTGAATGTTCACCAGGGCGCCGCCCGAGTTGCCGGGATTGATGGCGGCATCGGTTTGAATGAAATTCTGAAATGTTTCGATATCACCTTGCGAGCGGCCCAATGCGCTTACTGCGCCGCGCGTGACGGTAAAGTTCAGCCCGAAGGGATTGCCGAATGCCATGACGATGTCACCGACGTGCAGAGCCTCAGAATCGCCCAATGAGGCGACGGGAAGGTCTGTAGAGTCGATTTTGACCACCGCAATGTCTGTTTGGGGATCAGCCCCCACCACCTTGCCTTTAAATTGCCGCTTGTCGGAAAGTGTGATCGAAATATCCTTGGCCTTGGCGATAACGTGATTGTTGGTCAGAATATATCCATCCGAAGAAACGATCACGCCGCTCCCCAGCGCCTGCTCGCGTTGCTCCTGGGGAACCTGGGGAAACATGTTGCCGAAAAATTGCCGAAAGAAGGGATCGTTCAAGAATGGCGATTGCTGAACTTTTATCACTTGTGTGGATTGAATCGCCACCACCGCCGGCGTTACCGCCTTGGCGATCCGCTCGTAAGCCTCATTCTGCTCCTGCAGAACGTTAATGTCGGGTCCATCCAAGGACTTCCCCTGGGCTAGGGCGAAGCTCGGGAAGAGGTGATGCCCCCGGTACATCATCATCGAAAGCCCCAGAACCAAGATGCCGATCAGGGTGAGGCTCAACCCTCCCAGGTTTTCCCGCAAGAACCGTTTGTCAAATCGCATGAACTTTTCCTCCTAGAATAAGTGCGCGGATGCCCTCAACAAATTCCTGTAGACCTCTCACTTGGCCACGGCATTGGCACGCCACGGCTTTCTTCCATGCGCTGCGTGCGCTCCCGCCCTAATCTCAGCTCGCCATTTGCCGGCCCGAGGGCGCCTCGAAACAAGGCCCCTGCAATATTAGACGGAATTCGGTTCTTTATGTCATCAAGGCAGGTGGTCGGACCGTTTGTTCGCGCAGCATTCCTTGCCCGGGAGCTTCATCCCGCCGTTAACTCCTACGAGTATTGATGCTTCAGCGGGGACTCAGGGTTTGCTTATTTATGCGCTCAGCTTTAAATCGTTTCCCGATAAGGATTTCCCTTCCTGCGGGCGCGGCTCGTGCAGAGACAAGCGAGGCAACTAGGAGGATGCGGCAGACGGCCGGAGCATCTCGATGAGGGTCGTAGCGACTTTCGGGTCATACCGGCCCTTCTCCATGCCCTTGCGAATTTCGCTGATCGCCACCCGCATGTCCCAGGCTTCGTGATAGGGCCGCCACGAAGTGAGCGCGCTGTAAGCTTCCGCCACCGCCGTAATGCGCGCCCCAAGGGGAATATCCTCGCCCTTCAGCCCGTCCGGATACCCCGTCCCATCCCACATTTCGTGGTGATGCATCACGACGTCGAGAAGATGGGGATCAACGTATCCCATGCGCCGGCAGGCCGCCACGCTTTCAGGTACGTACTTTTCAACCAGCTTCGATTCCTGGTCCGTCAAGCTGCCTGCGCGATTCAAGACGTTGTGAGGCACAGCTTCCTTACCGAGGTCCTGGAGGTAGCCGGCCAGCAGAATCGTCTTCTTCATCTCCTCGTTTACCTTCAGGCGGTCGGCCAGAGCGTAGGCGAGAAGCGCCACGACCTTGCAGTGGCCGATAGCTCCATCCAGAGCTTCCACCGCCAAAACCACATCCTCGGGAATTTCGATGTGCGATATGGCGTGACCGTACGCCGAGGCGATCGCCGAAGGTATTACCGCAGGGTCGTTCCAACGGTCTTTCAGACCCATCACCTCGTAGATGGTGATCTTCTGCAATTTTCCCTTGAGTTGGATCTTTTCATACTCGTCGCGCTTGAAGTTGGCGTCTGCATAGGCCAACTTGATTTGAGTGGACTGTGGGTCCAGGGCGAGGGCGCGCTCAAAATACCGGATGGCCGTCGTGGCATCGTGAAGTTCAAAGTTCACCTTGCCCAATTCGTAGAGCAGGTCCGCACTTTCACTTTCGCGCGAAAGCCTCTCTTCCAGGGCCGTCATGCGCTCGAGCAATTCGTGGTCGGTCTGCCGCCCGTAGCCCAGGTTGCGCAGTTTGTTGGCGAGAACGAAGGGCTCAACCGAGCGAAAGGTTGGCTCGTCAATGGAGACCTTCGTCGGTTCGCAGATTTCTTCCAGCCGCTTCGCAACGTTCACCCGGTCGCCCACCGCGCTGTAGGCTTGCCGCCGCACACCCAGCATTCCCACCACGGTGCTTCCCGTGGCAATGCCGATCCGCATGCGCCACGGCAGGTTCAGTTTCTTCACGGTGCTCTGCATCCGCAGTCCTGCCACAACCGCCAGGAGCGCATGACGGTCATAATCCACGGGCGCGCCGAATTCCACCATGATCCCGTCACCCATATATTTGTCGATGTGGCCGCGGAAAAGCCCCACGATGGGTTCGATTTGTCCCAGGAAGCGGTTGAGTTCCTCCAGCACCACGTCCGCGCGATTGTTGTCCGAGTAGGTCGTGAAATTCGTGAGGTCGGTGAACATGATGCTGATTTCGCGCTTCTCGAACCGCAGCTTTCCCTCCGTGGCCAGCTTCGCGACCACCGGATCCATGGTGGCATAGAGGGCTTTTTCCACTTTCTCCTTCATCTCTTCGGAAACACGGCTGCGCTTCAGCTCTTCATAGAGCAGGCGCGTCTCCTCAAACCCTTTGGCCAGCCGCTCTTGCAGCGACCCGATGGACGCGCTCGCCAGAATCAGGAACCCGCCCCACGTGGCGAGCACCAACAGGGCGTTGATGCGTGTTCCCTGCACTGCGAATTCCGCCGGCCGGTACCAGGCAAAGAGAACGCCCGACAAGGTGCAAAGTACGGCTCCCATCACCGCCTGGCGTTTTCCCAAGAAGTATGCCGCCGACAAAACCGGGAGATAGAAAAAGTTCAGAAATGCGATCTTGTAAGGGAAAAGATAAAAGACGGCGCCAACAATCACCACCACCATCAGGATGAACAGCCATTCCAGGTGACGGACAATGAAATTCCGGAATTGGGTCGGCCATGCCCCGCCTAAGCCGAGCGGCACGGCGGCATCATCAACCGCTGGCACACGTGAGTCTGTGCTCGCCATCGTCTGTTGGTCCACCCCTACTAGATATTGGACACCAGATATCTGAGTGCGTACTATAACTTCGGAGCTTCCAAAGGGCAAGGTGCCGCTACAAAGCGGGACTAGTACTTTAGTACCGATGCAGAATAAGGCACAATTCTGGCGCTGTCAATGCGTCCCGACGTTGCCGATTAGCGCCCTTCGAAACCTCTTGTCGCGGCCGTCCCGCCCAGGCGGAACCGCCCAGCAGCGCTCGCCGAGCGCCGCTACAGCAGGATGAACCTCCCGCGAGGCATGGCCCAGCGGGGAACCTTTGCCGGCAGACGGGGAATTTCAGGACCTATGAAACAATTTCTTTGGCGTCTTTCTTTCTTGGTGGTCGCTGTCATAATTCTCACGGCTTTGGCGGGTGGGATCTGGCTGCGCGGGCGTGTGCGCGCAAGCCTTCCAGCCCTCGATGGGACTGTTGCTGTGCCGGGACTTTCAGCCCGTGTGGTAGTGTTGCGCGATGCGCACGGCGTCCCCCACATGCGCGCCCAATCGATGGAGGACGCTCTTTTCGCTCAAGGGTACGTTACGGCCCAGGACCGACTTTGGCAGATGGATTTGAGCCGGCGAAAGGCCGAAGGGGAACTTTCCGAGGTTTTCGGCGACCGCACTTTGAGCCTGGATATCGAAAGCCGCACGCTCGGCTTTCGCAATTTGATTAAGTCGACGCTGGCGGACCTCTCACCGGAGGATCGTCGCCTGCTTGATTCCTACGTTCGGGGAGTCAATGCTTTTATCAAAAGCCATCGTAACCGCCTGCCCCTCGAATTCCTCATTCTGCGCTACCAGCCGCGGCCCTGGCGTGAAGCCGATTCCATCGCCGTCACCTTGAACCTCGCCACGGCGCTGAGCCAGACCTGGGATGTAGACCTCCTGCGCGAGCGCATCGCCGCTAAGCTTGGGCCCGCCGAGCTGGGGAAAAAAGAGTATGCGGATTTGTTTCCGGACCATTCGCCTCTGGATGTGCCGGTCGCGGAAGTTCCCGAGCCTATGCGCGTTCACGAGGGGAAGAAATCGGCGAATCTGCCCGTTGGAGATTTTCAGAATGAGCTTGAATTTGGCTTATCCTCGCTGCGCGCCATGACGTTTCCCGGCGGAATCGGCAGCAATAATTGGGTTGTGAGCGGAGCGCACACAAAATCCGGCAAGCCCCTTCTTGCCAACGATCCTCACCTTGCCTTCAGCATCCCCAGCGTTTGGTACATGAATCATCTGGAGGCGCCCGGGCTCAACGTGAGCGGGATTAGCCTTCCGGGTTTGCCCTTCGTCATTATCGGCCACAACGAACATATCGCCTGGGGAATGACCAACACGGGCCCTGACGTCCAGGACCTCTACATGGAGAGCTTCAATTTCCGCAATCCCAGGAAATACCTCCACAATGGCCAATGGGTGGACGCGGAAGTGCGCGATGAGGACATCAAGGTGCGCGGGGAGCGCGACTATCATTTCCCCGTCAAAATTACCCGCCATGGGCCGATTATTTCCCATGACGGCAACCGTGACCTGGCCTTGCAGTGGACCCTCCTCAACCCGCACGCGGTGCGAATTCCCTTCGCGCGCATCGATCAAGCGAGCAATTGGCAGGAGTTTACTGCAGCCCTTCGCGACCTCACGGTGCCCATGCTGAATTGCGTGTACGCCGATGACCAGGGCAATATCGGCTTCTACGCTCCGGGGCTCGTTCCGCTGCGCAAACACGGCGACGGAACCGTGCCCGTTCCCGGCAGCACCGATGACTACGACTGGGACGGATTCATTCCCTTTGAAGATCTGCCGCACTCTTTCAATCCGCCGGAGGGAATCATTGCCACCGCCAATGGGCGCATCGTTCCGGACAATTATCCCTATTTCATTTCGGCGAGGTGGGAAGCGCCCTATCGCACCGCAAGGATCTTTCAACTTCTTCGCGAGGGAAATTCCTTCACAGCCCCGGACATGCTGCGAATCCAGACCGACATCTTGAGCATTGAAGATGAATGGCTGCGGAAACAACTCATCGCCGCGGCGGAAAAAGATCCGCCTTCGAACCCCGATTCCCGCTTTGCGCTCGATGTGGTGAAATCATGGGACGGCGAGGCGCGCGCAAATTCCGCCGCAACCCTCGTCCTGGAGGTCACGCGGCAGGCCTTGCTTGCCCGCATCCTGAAACCCAAGCTGGGTGATGATCTCTCCGGCTATCGTTGGCCCATGAGCACCACATTTCTGCAAAACGTCCTGGAGCAGAATCTTACGCGCTGGCTTCCCCCGGGCGATGCCGATTTCAGTGTGACTCTGATGCAGAGCCTCGACGATGGGGTTCGCGGAATCCCATCGCTGGTTCACAGCCGCGATCACACGGCTTGGCAATGGGGCAATACGATCCCCCTGATCATTCGGCATCCCTTGAGCAGCGGATTGCCTTTCGCGCGGCGATGGCTCGACGTGGGCCCCTACCCGCAGAGGGGGACAGGCACCACGGTGAAACAAACGACCATGCACATCGGCCCCTCCATGCGCATGGTGGTGGATTTCTCCGGCTTTGACAATTCGCTGCAAAACATCGTGCTGGGGGAATCGGGCCAGCCGTTCAGTTCTTATTACCGCGATCAGTTTCAGGCGTGGTACGATGGAAACAGCTTTCCCATGCTTTTTGGCGATTCGGCCGTGGAAAAGGGCGCGGTTCACAAGCTCGTTTTGGAACCCGGCCGATGAATGCGGCAGAAATGAGATTTAACCCGGCGGTTAACGATGTTGCGTAATTCTTTGTTTGCGATTCTGTTCGCCATTATCCTGTCGCCCACTCTGGCGCGATGTTCGGCGGCGAGAACCGCTGAAGCCGGTCCTGCACCTGACACTCCGAGCGCTGACCCGCAGGCGCTCATTCAGTCCGGCCACTGGAAACGAGCCCGCGCCATTCTCGAGCCGCAGGTCAGGATTCATCCCCAGGACCCCCGGAGCTTTTACCTGCTTGCGGAAGTGAAAGAGGCATTTAAGGATTTTGACGGCGCCCTCCCGCTCGCTCAGCACGCCGTCGATTTGGACGCGCAGAACTCCGATTATCACCTGAAGCTCGGCCAGGTATTTGGGGAATTGGCCGCCCGGGCCGGCGTTCTCTCCGCCGGATCGCTGGCGTTGAAATTCCGAAGGCAAGTGGAGATCGCTCTCCAGCTCGACTCCGGCAATTTGGACGCACTGGATTCCATGATGCAGTTCAAATTTCAGGCGCCGGCCCTCATGGGCGGAGACAAGGACCAGGCACATGCCCTGGCGGAAAAGATTACGCGACTCAACGCCAGCGAAGGTTACCTCGCCCAGGCGGAGCTCGC
>JASHTZ010000082.1 GCA_030040295.1 Terriglobia bacterium
CTGCGGACTGAGGAAGCCGCGGAGGAGTTTACGTTCAGACTCGCTACAGGAGTGGTGAACTCGACAGTCCCCGATGAATCTGAAATCGCCGCGGAGGATGCAGTAAGCGCCGTGGCGACTGCAGGACCAGTGGCTAAGCTTGAGCGAGCACTCGACAGTGAGCAGGTAGCCGGACTGCAGGATCCCAAAGCAACAGCTAGGGTCCCAGCGTCGCCTGCCGAGATGGCCAGAGTGGTTGAACCGGAACTGGTCAAACTGATGGGCGTTTGGGCTTGAGCCGATATGAGACAGAGTCCCAGCATTAGCCAGACCGAAAACAATACAATCGTCGTCCTCTTCATGAACCTCCTCCGAAGATCCCAATATCCAAAAATGCAAATCCTTTGCACCTTGGAATAAGGTGGCCAAAGGACCACATCCTGAAGTATTGCAAGAATCGTGCCAATCGCCTTCTAACCGCATTCATTTTGACCTTTGTTTTGAATGAGATGCGATGCGGGTTCGATTGCCGAGAAGGTTGGTTGTAACGATGTTGCAATATGGTTGACATTAGGCAGGAACATTCCCGGAAGGTGTCATCGCGCGCCCTCCAAAGTCTCTCGGGCCTGCCTGGCATCATCCCCCTGGAGTTTCAACCTGAGTGCCGCCGAGAGCTCCTGCCTTGCTTCCTGGCGATCACCGGCAGCGTAGAGGGCCAATCCCAAATGGTAACGGTAAGAGGGATCATGCGGGGCTTTTTGAACGCAATCCTTGAACAGCGGGATGGCGTTTGAATACAGCCCCTGCTGGTAATACACCATGGCCAGGGTATCGGAGATGGAGTCAAGGCCGGGCATTAACTGCCTTGCCTTCTCCGCCAGGCTCAAGGCTGCGTCCAGATTGGTGTTTTGCTGGAGATAGGTCCAAGCCAGATTCCCCATGGCGACGGCGGAGTCGGGATCAATCGCCAGCGCGCGTTGATAATTTTTTTCCGCCTTGGCCCAATCACCCTGCTGAAGGCAGACGTTTCCGATGAGGGTGTAAAGAGGCTCGAATCGAGGCTGGATCTCTGCCGCTGCTTCAAATTGCGAGGCAGCATCCGGAAGCCGGCCTTGTTGTTGCAGAAGCTGGCCGAGCCGCAGGTGCGCCTGAAGGGAATTCGGGTCAAGCTGAATGGCCAGTTCAAACTCGATTTTGGCCTCTTGAACCTGCCGCTGGCCAAGCAGGATTGAGCCTAAGACAACATGGGCGACGGAGTCGGAAGGATAAGCCGACAAATGCTCGCGAAGGAAGTCGAACGCCTTGCCGGGCATGCGATGTCCGACGTAAAAATCCGCCGCTTGGGTCAACACATCACTGTTCTGAGGGTCAAGCCGCAGGGCCTGGATGAATTCCGCCTCCGCCGCGCTCGTCTGCTTTGCGCCGGCCTCGGCTTCCGCCAGGCCGAGATGAGCGGCAGCGCTTTCCGGAACAAATCCTAATGCCGCGCGGAATTCATCGCCGGCTTTTTCATATTGGCGCGCGGCAAGATAGACATCGCCCAGCTCCAGGTGTTCATCCCCGCCCGCATTGGGCAGGGAAACGGCCCGCTCGGCGTACTGCTGAGCGGTTTGCGAATCACCCGCGGCCAGATTTAATTGCGCCAAACCCTGGAGAATCGCCGAAGAATCTGGAGCGATCCGAAGCGCCTGCTCCAACTCATCCCTGGCCTGGTCGAGATTGCCCTTTTTCCACTGGGCCATCCCCAGGAAATAGCGCACCTGGGAAGATTGCGGAGCTTCCGTGAGCAGGCTGCGAAGTTCGGCAAGGCTCTCGTCGGGTTTCCCCTGAGCGAGCAGCACGCGAGTGTTCTCAAGGCGGGCATCAAAGTTATCCGCGGACTGATGGAGCGCCTCCTGATTCAATGCTGCCGCCTCCGCAATCTGGTTGCTTGAAAGGAGCGCATCCACCAGACGATTTTTCGCCTCGAGATTTTGCGGCGCCGCGCGCAGTGCCTGCCGATACTCCCCAATGGCTTGCGTTGGTTGCTTCCATCGCATGTAGAAATCGCCCAACGCCAGGAAATCCTCGGGTTGGTTGTGGGTTTGCTGGCGGAGTTTCTGAAGCACGCCCTCCGCCTCCTGCGCTTGCCGTTGGCTGTAGAGAAGGTCGGCCATGCTGATGGCCAGCGCCGTGGCATCGGGATTCTCTAACGCGCCTTCTTGCAGGATGGAGCGAGCCTGGTCCGGCAATTTTTGCAACCGGAATAAATTCGCAAGGTTGACATACGCCTGAACGCAGTGGGGATCATAATCGAGGGCCTGACGCAGGGACTGCTCCGCATCCGAGTAGTTGGCCATGGCAATCTGAGTGATCGCCAGATTGACTCGTGTTTCCGCATCCGCCGGTTCCAGATCAACGGACTTCTGGAACGCCTCAGCCGCCTCCCGGTAATCCTTCCGCATCAGTCTCGCTTCTCCCAGCAGGTCGTAGGCTTTTGAGTTCTGCGCATCCTGCTCCAGAACGCGGGCGGCCTGTTCTTCGGCCTGGGGGAACTGATGGCGATCGAGACACAGCTTTGCGAATTCCAGCCGCAAGTCCCAGCGTTCGGGGGCAAGCCGCACGGCTTGCTGGAGCGCGGCGAGGGCATCGTTCCAGTGTTGAAGGGCAACGTCTGCGGTGGAGAGTTCGGAGAGCGCTTCCACATAACGCGGATCGCGTTCCAGGGCTTTTTGAAACTCAATGGCGGCTTCCGGATACTGACCGTTGCTCATATAAACCTGTCCGCGCTGGAGGTAACTCTCCTTGCTGCGAAGGGGATGACCGGAACATGCCACCGCCATGGCGCACGCCGCCAGCATTAACACCCGGAAGATCGAATCCTGCAGCTTCATGTTTCATGCCCTCCTTGTATCGAAGGACCCCTCACCTCAACTCCCCTCCCCCTCTTCCCTCTCCCCCGGGGAGAGGGAAGAGGGGAGAAGGGGTGATAGCGTGAGGGGTTACTTCTTGGCGGTCAGGCCCTTACAGAGGCCAGCCATCGCAAAGCCTCAGGCCTTGCCGGAGAATGATTACTCCGGTACGAACTCCGCCAGGTGCGGATATACAAGCTGCGCGAAGGCCACACCCTGATCGATGGCCGCCGTCTTGCCCCGAGTCATCGGCACGCAAATTCGGACCAGGGCTCCATCGGTTCGATGGCGGGTCATGGCATCAATCACCATCCACACTTTGGCCCAATACTCGCTTTCCACCGCGCGACCTTGAAGCTGGTACCAATAAATCACCAGATCCATATCCAATCCCTTCTCCACCACGTATTCGTTGGCTGTCACCCTGTCGCCGGGCGCGGGGCTGAAGGTGAGACTCCCTGAACTCACGGGGAGCCATCCTCCGCCGGGCAGGCAGTTCTTCGGCGAATGAATTGTGTCCCCGGTTTTCTGGCTTTTGTAATAGCCGATGTAGATTTGCACGGCGTTGCCCGAGGCATTGCGATAGACCCGGCTGAGGTAGTCATCCACGCCCACCGCTTCGACAATTCGACTCTCCAGGGGCTCATCTCCTCCCCGCCACCGGCCGAGTTGGAGGGGAAAAAGATCGAGGGGATGGCGCGGAGGTAGGCGAACCGCACTGCTGGGTGCGTGAACTGCCAGGATTCCTCCCAAAAGGAGAACCGTGGTCACGATAAATCTCTTTGTCGTGTTCATAATTGTCTTTGACGAGAACCTTTAAAACGTCATCGCAAAGAACTGCGCGGGACCCCCACTAACACGAGCCGGCCTCCTGCGTGCGGCCGATCATGCTCAGTCCCTTATGGACAGCCAGAACGCAGCCGACCGCGATCAAGAACACCACCCAGCCCAGGAAGAGATGAAACACTCCCTCGGCCATCCTCTGCCCGGAGAGATAGGTCAGCGTGCCCGTGGCCGTCAGCCGCAGGCCGTTGGTAATCACCGCCACGGGGACCATCAGACAAACCAGAGTGATCTGCTTCCAGCGCGCCTTCTCCGCAAGGTAGCCATACGCCACAGCCAGTGCCACCAAGGTGATGAGTGAACGGATGCCGCTGCATGCCTCAGCCACCTGCAAGGTGGTATTGGGAAGGATGAGCAAGTTTCCCTGCCGGAGTGCGGGAACCTGAAGAAGGTCCAGACAAGTCTCCGCGAAACGCGTCGCCAGCAACTGCAAAGGAAGAGCGATTTGAAAAAAAATAATGGCGGGTAGTGGAATCATGAAGATCAGGTAGCCCGTGGGAAAGCTGACGGCTTTGAGCGTCGGCCAGCCTCGAAAATACACCATCAGCCCCACGATCAGGACGAGAAATGACACCCGGCTGATGAACAACTCTGCCCCCAGCGTGCCTGCCACCAGCATGGCGAGGGCGAGGAGCAAAATCGCCAGACCGGAATTGGAGGGTTCGGAAGGCATGCCCTGCCATTTGCGGCGATTTCGCCACAGGATATAACCCGCGAAAATTGGAACCAGGAACCCGTGGCAGTAGTTCGGATCCTCCCACCATTGCAGGACAAGCAGCTTGAGAACGGGTCCATAAAGCACCAGAACCAACCCCGCCAAAACGGCTGCCCACAGCGCCCTGGCGCGCACGCGCCGGGCCGGCCCTCTACCTCCGAAAACCTTCGCAGGCCGCGAAGATTTCGTGGTAGAGGCTTCTCCGATTTCAAGAGTCCGATGGACTCCCTCGGAGTCCGCGAATCGGACCTGCCCGTGACTTTGACACGGCCTGGAAGGCCGTGCCACGTTTGCAGAAATTCCTGTTGCAGAACTCATTCAGACCTTCCCTCAGGCGACCAGTATTTTGCTGCGAGCGGCGCGCAGGCTGAAGTGCTCGGCGACGGCGTGAATCAACTCCCCCGTAGCCCGGCCAAAAGACTCCGTGGTTCTTACCACCAAATCGGCGCGGTCCTGGAAGGGCTCAATGTAGCGCTTTTGCATGGGGCGAACCGTATTCATATACTGGGCAATCACGGATTCGGCTGAGCGTCCGCGTTCGCTGATATCCCGCTGGAGCCGGCGGATAAACCTCAAGTCAGGGTCAGCGTCCACGTAGACTTTCAATCCCATCAGGGCGCGGGCCCGGCGGTCCCAAAAGCAGTGAATTCCTTCCAGGATGATTAGGGCTTGGGGATGGAGCAATTGGAACTGCCGCGTTCGCGTATGAGTGACAAAATCGTAGACCGGCTTCTGCACAACCTGCCCGATGAGGAGTGATTCGAGATGACTGCGGAACAGATTGTGATCGATGGCGTAGGGCTCGTCGAAATTGAGGGCTTCGCGCTGTTTAGGCGGAAGATGACTGCGGTCCAGGTAGTAGGAATCCTGGTCCATCAGGCAGACACCCATGTCACGGTATTTTTCCGCCAGCGTCCTCGCCAGAGTGGTCTTTCCGGAGGCCGTCGGCCCTCCGATTCCGACCACAAGAAGCGCTCTGCCGGCCATTTCGATTTCGGTTTTCACGGCATTCTGGTTGGTTTTCATGTTCTGCACCTTCTTGCAGAGAATTTCAAATTAAAGTGACGGCGCTACAAAAACCGTTCCTCATGAATCCATCGGGAGGTTCCCCGGCTTTGCGGAGGCTGATTACTCCGTTGGGAGATCTCCCGAAAGTGTGAAAAAATCGACTCAACAGAAAAACACCTCACGCAAAGACGCCAAGGCGCAAAGTGCCGCTGAGCGAACAAAGCAGAGCTGCTTTGCGTCTTTGCGCCTTTGCGTGAGACTGTTTGTTTTTTCACAGCTTCTCCTGGCCGTGGCCGATCATGGGCAGCATGCCCATGCCACCTGCCCACGTTGTTACCGCCCTTCATTCGACTTCTCCTGGCCAACGAATTCTTCCATGGGCGGAGTTAGGGGCGGATGCAGTTCGGACCATTCCGTCTTAGGCGCAGCCACAGGGGAGTTCAGGGATTGGGCAGCGCCTGCCCACAGCCAAATCATTTGAATCCGGAGGCGAACGGACTCCGTCAAGTACCGCCGCTCGAA